>DATHJZ010000077.1:0-10501 GCA_035286365.1 Steroidobacteraceae bacterium
CGGAGATGGGCTGCGAATACAAAGCCGGCGCAACGAAGGCGGACCTCGAGTCTGCGCGGAGCGCGCTCGAAGAGGCGGGCAATCAACTGCTCGACGCACTCGAAACGACGCATCCAAAGCAAGCCAGGCAAGCGCTTGCGGCCCGATATTTCGCTACCGGGAACTGGCGTGCGATCTTCGCCCGGCCGAGGAATCGGGCGCAGGCGGATCTCTACGGCCAGTTCATCGACGGATACAACCTCAGCACGCCGCCGAGCCAGGCGGCGGTAGTCCGAAAATCGGAGCAGGCCAAGGCGCTGCTGACACAGGTGGCTCAGGATGAGCCGCGACGTCTACGCGGGGCACAGCGCACTCCCGAGACGCAGTATTTTCGCGAGTTGCGCAAACAGCGCCGCTACCTCGAGCGCGTCGACGTGCTGGCGGCGCCCGCCAACGATGCGGACACCAAAACGTTTCGGGCGGCATTGGATCGCCTCCCCACTTCGATCAGAGGCCCGGGCAAGAGCGCCGACGGAGACGCGCCCGATTTTGCGAATGCACTCGAAACCCTGCACGAGGCCCTCGCGGCCGCGGATCGCAAGGTGGCGCCGATGGTCGCAAACACCCTCGGGCAGATCCAGCAGCTGGAGAAAGTGAGTGAGGTTGCCGAGCGTGCCGAGAAAGCGCAGCAACTCGTAGCGAACACCAACGACGCGGTCCTCATGAAACTCCCGGTGCGCGAGCAACTGGCGCTGCTGAAGCTGCTGCGCGGAAATCTCACCCGCCAACCGCCGACAGAACCGCGCTGGAAACCGTTTCTCGCCGCGCAATCCAGGCTGTACATGGCCATGCATCTCGATCCGCAGTTCCTGCGCCTCGAGAAACAGGTTCGTCACGAGGTCGTCAACGAACTGCGCAAGGACAAGAAGATGCTGCAGGACGCGCGCGACCTCTGGCACACGTACACGCCGGCGCAAAGGCGTCAGGTCATCCTCAAGGTGGCGCAGGTGCATAGCAAAGCGCTTGGATGCGACCCGCCGCGCGACGTGCGGTTCAGCACGGATCCGGCGGTGAAGGGCTACCAATGGCGGCCGCACGAGCGCGTCATCGTGGTGGGCACGACCAATCGCCGCTTTACGGATTTCGAGGACATGATGGATGGCGTGTTCCACGAGAACTCGCACAACTGGCAGGACCAGCTCGTGAAGGACTTCAGGCAGCTGGACCCCGCGACTCGCGAACGGAATCCGCTGCACGCGCAGGCGCTGATGTTCGCGGCAAACCAGCCGTTCTACAACGACGGCACGCCGGACTATCACGCGTATCGAATGCAGCCGGTGGAAGCTCACGCCTATCGCACGGGCATGAAGCTCGGGGCTGAGCTGATGCGCATGCTTTCCAACTAGAGGTTCCCATGGCGACTACGCAGGATGTTCTGGCGGTCTACGACGAAATAGACGAAGAGGATCTCGACACCGAGTGCCTCATCGGGCTCATGAAGATTCACGAAGACGGGCGGCTCGAAGTCGTGGCCGCGGATCCGCAGCGCGCGGCATTTCTCGAGCAGTTGACTGAGCGGATGAACGGCAAGCTGGCCGTGACGGTGCACTCGGAAGAGCCGCCGTTGCGGCCGTTCGAATTGCGCACCACGACGATAGAGCGCGGCGATCCGCGCTTCGCGGAGGCGTTGACTGTCTACTTGCGCGATCGCTACGGGCTGCGGATCGACTGAGCGAACGCCGACGAAACGTCGCACCCTTACCCCGCCGACACAATCCTCACGCCATACTCCGCCAAGTGCATCGTCGTCAGCGTGCGCTCCCATAACTCGTCCGTCTTGCCCGCCCTGGCGTCGTCCTCGAGCCCGACACCTGCATCGACGACCGCAACGTCGATGTTCCTGGGCAGGCTTTGAGCCGGTGTATCGTCGAGCACTTCCAGCAGCTGGCGCGCCACGATGTGATCGCCGATGGGTCCGGACAGATGGAGATGATTGAAGTCCATCCCCTGCTTCAGAGCGAGCTGCAGAAGTTTGATCGCCTCGGGATCACCGACGTCCAGCGTGCCGGAGAGGCGCGGCACATCGTTGCCAGCCTTCGTGCTGGCGCTCTCGATGATTTCCAAACCCTTCGACGACGCCAGTTGGGCGAACTCGCTGGCTTCTGTGACAGCCGAACCTGCGCTGCCAGGATTCGCCGCGCCGTCCACTGATCCCAGACTCTTCGTGGAGTCCGATCGCGTAAGCCCTGACATCGATCCGGAGCGTATGAGATGCCGCGGAATCGCGGACGGTGAACCCGATTGGACAGGCGGCGGGCCCGCGGACACGGAGGCGGAGCGACCTCCGCGTGGAGTCAGCTCCGATGCAGCACCCGAGTGGCCCGCGCGCGGGGTGAGTTCCGACACCGACCCCGACCGACTCAGCCGGGGCGTCAGCTCCGACTGCGATCCAGATCGACCCGCACGCGTCGCGAGCCCAGAGGCCGAGCCCGATAGCGCGAGACTCGCGACGCGCGGATGCGCCATCGGACTGTGACCCTCACTGCGTCGCGATACGCCCTCCGTAGATTCAGAGCGATCGAGATCCGTTCCCCCGTCAGCCGGCACGGCTTTCGGAAACATGGAAATCGCCACGCTCTCCCGCTCATACCAGGGGCTCTTGTCCAGGAAATGGCGGACGAACTTCGTCGCATCCGATGCTCCCGTGCTGTTTCGATAGGCTTCGCCCAGCTTTGTCACCAGCGACTCCATCATCAGCAGCTTGTCCGCCGGAGGTACGCGCGCCGCGTCGATCGACGTCAGAATACTCGCGCCGTTGGTGCCATCATCCAGCAGCCGCTGCAGCTTTCGCGGGTTGCAGAGACCCGTCGGGCTGAGCGCGTCGATCTCACTTCGTAACGCCTGCACGCCTTCCGCATCCAGGCGCGCCTTCGCAAGGCTGCATCGATTCTGGAGCAGGCCCACCCCGTCGAACCGCGCGCCCCTGAGATTCGCACTCGTGAAATCCGTCTGCCAGACATACCGGGCGGCACGGAGATCCACTCCCCGAAGCTCGCTGTTCTCCAAAGACGCATAACGCAGACACGCATTGCGAAGATTGGCACCCTGAAGCTGTACGTGGCTCAAATCCGTCTTGTGAAGGATCGCGCCCTCGAGGTTCGCACCTTTCAGGTTCGCGCCTCTCAGATTTGCGCCCGTCAGATCCACGCCGGCCAGGTTCGCGCCCTCGAGAACGGCGCCCTCCAGGTTGGCGCCGCGCAGATCCATGGTTCGCAGATCCCGACCCGCGAGATTCACCGGAGCCAGGCTGATGCCCGGACCGTCGCTGTCGCTGTCTGCACCACCGACAAACTCGCGGTCGTCGAATGCGGAGTCCACCTCGTATCCCGAATCGCTGGAGAACGCATCGCTCTCGTACTCCGTATCGTCAGGGTCGATGTCGCTGTCGTCGCGGGAGACCGTTTGCGACACTCCGCCGCCGGACATCGGAGCGGCCGACGCGTGCTCGCTCTCGGTCCGGCTCGATCCGGCCGCCACGGAATCAGACTCCAGGGACGTCCGCGGGGAGGCATCTTCGACAGAGGCCATATAAGAGGAGTCCGCGGCAGCAGTTCGGGGAGTGCCGCCATGCGTCGATGAGTTGTCCTGTTGCGGGTTGCGGCGGAAGCCGCAGCACGCGACGCTGTGGAATGTTCTGACAACCCAGTTCTTCATTCGCGTGAAGACCCCGCCATCGCGCGCTGGCGCGCGCGGACTGGCAGGCGCCGCAATCGATACCGACCGCCGGCGCTGCTCAGGCGCAACGTTCGCAGGTGCCTGTGGGCGCACTCCAAAGCAGCTTCGCAAGAAACCCGGCAGCGTGATGGCCATCTGGATCGATCTCAGTTTCCAATTGGTCGATGAGTAACGCCGGGGTGAATTTGGTTTCCATGGAATGAAACAGCGGATGCCGTTACTCAGTCGACGTCATTACAGAGGGACACATCACATGCCATTGTCTGGTGTGGAAAACAAAGGTTACGCCAGAGTCGGTAGCGAGCCGCCGCCGGAGCCACGCGCGCCCGCGGCGGAGACCCAATCGCCTCGCGGAGAACTGCGTGCGTCGGACATCCCGGCGCGCAAGAACTCACAGAGCGTCAGCGGTTCGAAAGGCGCCGCACCAAACGTGAGCCAGCTGCGTTCCGTACCCAGGAATGAGCGGACCCCTGCTCAGCAGGCAGCGACGAAAGCCACGTCCGAGAATCCATCACTTCTGCGCCGTGCGTTTGCCGGAGTCGCGGGCTTCGTCAGCGGCGCACTGGGCGGCGCCGTGGCCGGGCTCTACGGCATGATCGGAGTCGGCGTGGCCGTGGCCGGCGTATTCGGTGCAGGAGGCGAGGTCGCATTCGTAGCCGCCATCGTCGTCGGAGGGATTTGTGGGGCCGCTTTCGTAGCGGCCGGGGTAGTCGGCGGCGCGGTCGTCGGCGCCATGAAGGGGGCGTCCACGGGCAAGATCACCGAAGGCCTCAAAGCAGGCGCCATTCCGGTGAAGTTCGCCTACGACCTGTCCATGAGTTTCCACGAGAAAACCTCGGACGCCAAGAAGTCCTGAACCATTAGCGCGAGCCATTTCATGCAAACAGAAGCCATCATTTATCCACGGATGTCGAACGACTTGAGCGGCGATGAGTCCCGGGTCGGCGCGCTGTTCGAAGCACTCGGCCTCGGGCAGATCGACGCCGACGAAGACGGTTGTTTCGTGATGAGCCACGACGAAGAGACGTCGCTGCATTTCCAGATCGTCCCCGCGGCAGATCTGCTGAAAGTCGCGGTCACCGTTTGCACGCTGAGCGAAGGCGCGCTCGCCCGGGATCTGCGCGTCGTCCTGCGTGCCAACCTGGACGCTCCGCGAGCTGAGCTGCCGGGCACACTGAGCATCGTCGCCATCACTCGACAAGTGTTGTTCAACACGGTCGTGCCCATCGTGGTGCCCATCTTGGTGCCCATCTTGGTGCCGGAGGCCGAGGACTCTGTACGGCCGATGCAGCCAAGTGAGTTCGGCGCCCTCCTCGAACGCGTGCTCAAGGAGGCCTTCGCCTGGAGAGAGCGGCTCGTGCACGAGCTGGGTGAGCACGCATCATCTTGCGCAAGCACAGTGGGAGTTAATGATGTCATCCGCGGATGAGTTGATCGATTCGGTGGCCGCGATCGGCCGCCACTACCAGCTCGACGACTTTCGTCTGAACCACGAACAGATGGCGACGTTTGCGTTGCCCGACGGCCTGACGGTCACCATCGAGTGCGCAGCGGAGACGCAATCTCGCGCCTTCGTCATCGCCGAGCTGACGGGCATCCGCGACATTGACTTCGACGACATGGCCACGGCCTTGCTCGATCTCAATTGCCGCTGGCTGGATACGGGCGGCGCGTCGTTCGCCCTGCACCCGGTATCAGACAAGGTCCTCGCCATCCTTCCCGTGCCCGCGGCGATGCTGAATGCGGCGATTCTGCCGCTCGTCGTGGATCGATTCCTGGCGAGATGCCGTACCTGGGCAGACAAGATCAACCGCAGCGAAACGGACCTGAGCGTGCGCAGCGAAATCGAGGCAGGTCTCGACGCGGCCGCGAACGCCTGACAGGGCCAACGCACCCGGAAACGGCGCTGCCTGACCGCTGACTCACTCGCCAACCGTCGGCAGCGCTACTCGCTCTTCCACGGCAACCCGAGCAGCGCGGCGGTAGTTTGCTCGATCAGCACATCGATTTCCCGCGACGGATCCTTGCCGTGCGCACCCGCTTCGTCGATCTTCCCGTACATCGTGCCGAGCACCGAAAGAAGCAGCGTAAACACCGCTTCGCCTCGCGCACATTCCATGCCGTACGCGCGCTTGACGTACTCCCCCATCTGCCGCTCGCCGTTCCACGGCTGAATGACGTATTCGGGGCCGCCACCACCCTGCAAGAGGCGCGCGAGCGCTTCCATGTCCGCGACGTCCCGGGCCGCTGCATCGGGCGCCTTGCCGGCAAAATATTCACCGCGGCGAACGATCGCGTTGCCGAAGGACTCTCGCAGTAATCGGCTCACCACGGCAACCGACGTGAGCGACGGCTTCTCGAGAATCCGCTCGAGCTGCCGGGCAAACTCCGCTGACGGGTCATCTGGTCCTTGAGTTGTCATTCCAATGCACCTTGAACGGTCGGCAGGATGACCGCCTCGACGATGATCCTGCCCGAATCGGGCTCGTCCCTGACGCTATGGATCGCATAACGCGTGTTTTCCGGCAACAAGACTTCTTCCTCCTCCGACATCATCGACGATTTGCCGATATAGAGACCCCGCACTCCCTCCGAGGTCACGAGCCGCAGCTGCACCTCGTGATCGGACTGCCCCATCCAGTGACCTGGCTCGCCATAGTTTCCGCCGCGAAACGCGAGCGAATCGAACTGCGGCGATTGAATGACAGTGCCTGGCGGCAGATTCCGCAGGGCGTCCTTGTCGGCGAACTTTTTCAGGTTTCGCTTGAGCTCCGTACCGGCGGGTAACGGCAAACTCACCCGGTGCAGAACCGCGGAGAGATCGCGATTGAACTCGCTTACCTTGCCTTCGCGAAGCTCTCTGTTACGGCTATTGTTGAGAACATAGTCATGGATCAGAGCGATGTCGCGCGGCGGAACGTTTTCCACTGCGCGAACATGCTCCTGCAGGACAAGCTCATCCGGCGGCGTATCGGTCCAGTTTCCGAAGGCGTGCTGGATCATCGTCGCGTCGGTTTGACCGAGCTTGACGTAAGCGCCGATTCTGCGGTTCGCCTCGACCTGCACGAGGTCTGTGACCTTCACCGGTGGAAAGCGTAGGGCGTGTGCGGCGACCGCTTCCGCTCGCGTGCGAGGGATGTTCGGGAGCGGTGGTGCTTGGGGCTTGAGAACAGGTCGCGATTCTTCGGCGGGAGCTGCCTCTGCCGCCGCATCCAACACGCGCTGAGAATCTTCCGTCCAGGGCTGCAGCGTGTTGTGCTCGACGTTCAGAACTCTCTGCTGACCGGCGTCCTGCGCATGAATCGTCACGAAGCGTTTATTGGGGAATCCTGCGATGACTGCGGATTTTGGAGCGCCGAAGTCGGGTGCGAATAGAACGTGCTGGCCGACGGTGAGTCCGGCCGCGGGCTTCACCTCGGTGAGCGCGGCGGTGGTGTCGATTGCCGCCGGGGCGGCGTGTTCGACGGGAGCCATATAAGAGGAGTCCGCGGCGGCGGTACGAGGCGTGCCGCCCTGCGTCGACAGGTTGTCCTGGTTCGCATTGCGGGAAAAACCGCAGCACACGACGGTGCGGAACGTTCTGGAGACCCAGCTCGTGAAACGATCGAATGCACCGGGCCTGCCATCTCGCGCCGGCGCGCGTGGACCGGCCGGCTCGGCAATCGATACAGACCGTGGGTGCAGAACAGGTGCTGCATTCGCAGGTGCCTGCGGGCGCACTCCAAAACAGCTTCGCAAGAAGCCCGGCAGCGTGATGGCCATCTGGATCGATCTCAGTTTCTCAACTGGGAACTGAGTAACGCCCGCCCGGAGTTAGTTTCGATGAAACGCCTGGCTAACAGCCTTGGCCGGGATGTGCGTCCTTCCAGGACGCAAACGTCGCCGCCTGCCCGCACCATCGGCCGGCCTCGTCGATCAACTGCCAGACAGTGCCCCGCTCGATCCAGAAGCGGCGGCCGGACTTTGCGAAGCGCAGGCCACGATAGCCCGTCGCAAAGCCATCGCGACTCACCGCGTCCAACAACACCTGGCGCTCGGCGCGATTCGGCGCTTCAGCCGAGAAGCGCGATCGCAGGTTCGTGAACTCCGCCCAGGAGTATTCGAAACAATTCTGAGCCGTCTTGTTCGCGTAGACGAAACACGGGTCCGCATCCGTGTTGTGCGCCACGACGGCGAACGGGGCATCGCGATAAAGCCATTGCGCATCGCTGCCCGCCGGCGCCAGAGGCGATCCGACGAAGCCCTCGTAACTGCCGCTCAGCAACCGAAAGAAGTCTGCGCTCACCACGGGATACCTAGTTAGCCGAGGCCGACACACCGCCACACGCAACCAGCGCCGCGTCCAGCGACGGGCAGATCGTGAAAATCGCCACGAATCCGCTGATCTCGAACACCTCGCGCACGTGCGGCGCGAGCGAGCACAGCGCGAGCTTGCCACCCGGGACACCGCGCATGCGTTTGCCCGCGATCAGCGCGGAGCGCAGGCCAGCGCTGCTCACGTAGTCGATGTCCGAGAAGTCGAGCACCATCTTGCTGCTGCCCCGATCGAAGACTTCGGCCACGGCGCGCTCGAAGGCGCCGGCGTTCGCGCTATCGATGCGGCCCGCCGGGCGCACTACATCGACAGTCCCTTGTGTTTCAACTTGTATGTTCATCGTGAAATCCTCTGGTTCAGGCCGCCACGGCGGACGCTATGTTCATTTCTGTCGTTGCCAGCTCGACCACTCGCACGCCGACACGTTCGGCGAGCTGCACGAGCTCTCCGCGACCGATCAGACTGCCGTTGGCGCGAATGGCCACGAGCCGCGGCAGCGCGACGTCGAGGGCCAGCACTTGTCCGGGCTGCAGGGCCGCCAGCTCCCCGAAGGTCAGCGTCTTGTCGCCGAGATCGAAACCCAGGCGAACCTCGATGCCATCGAGACCCGCCAGGCCGGCCAAGCCAGCGGCGCCGGAGACTGCAGCCTTGTCAGACGAAGGGGCCATGGGACGTTCCTCTTGCAGAATGGATTCGATGACGAGCGAGCTCTCTTTGAGCGTCGCGCGCACGGAGTGACGGGAATCGGCCCGCAATCGAACTGCGGGTGCTGCGGCATCGATGTGAGTGTCCGGCAGCAGCAAATCGTTCAACGCCACCGTGCGGAGCGCCGCGAGCGGGATCTTCATCTCGCCTACTTCAAGCCGCAGCGGCACCGGTGTGGACGGATCTGTCGAGCGCGACTGCGGTGGCTGTCGGCGCGCCAGCAACGCGAGCAATCCGAGCCCCGCTGCGTCGGCGGCCACAACACCTTCGATCCCGTCGCGCGCGACCTCGCTGTCGAGTGAAATCGAATAGCGGAACGGCGCAGGCAGCAGTGATTTCGCGTCCGCGGGACCGGCGCGAACCAATCGCACGCGGCGCCCGCTCAGCTGCTCGAGCTGCGCTGTCAGCTCGCTCAATGAAAGCTGAAGAGCCGCCAGCGCGAGATCTTCGGGAAGCAGGTCCACCTGCGCGTGGGGGAAGCGATGCGCATACAGCATCGGCAGCATTGCGCGGCCCGTGACCAGGTGAATCTTTCCGCCGCCCCATTCCAGCGTGATCTGAAACGGCTCGGTCAGTTTTCTCAGCGGTCCGGACAGCGGTGCGAATTTGAACCGCAGCATTTCGCCGGCGAACGCAAACCTCCCGGCTGGCAACCGGGTCGCGATGAGGTCCAGCTGTTGTGCCGTTTCCGAGTCGATCGACGGCAATGCATAAGGGACTGCGCTCACTGCGAGACTCCATCGCTCTGTGCCGGATCGGCGAAGAATGTATTGGCGGGCGTACCGTTCGGCTCCGACGCATCGATCAGCTTCACTTCCACGCCGGATCGCAGTCGGTTCGCGAGCTGGTCGGCGATCGTCTGGCCCGCGTTCTCGAGAACCTCGAAGCTGCCGGCGTCGCTGACGATAAAGGCGACCACCCAGCGTCCCTGCTCCTGCGTGATACGCACTTCCACACCCGGCATGACGTCGTTGCGGACGGCGATCCGCGCCTCGCGACCATCGTCCGCAGAGATGAGAATCCGATCGGCCACTTCGTCAGCGAGACGAGCAGTAGCGTTGGCCGCGGCCGAATCGTCGGCGCGTGTGTTCTGCGCGGGCGGCATCGGTGGTAGCGGTGCGTGCATCACGCTGCCGAACAATCCGAATGCGCCGGGTGCCTGGGACAAATGCGACGCGTGCCGCGCCTCTGCGCGAGACTGCGACGCCGCCATCGACTCGCCGTCCGCACTGCCACCTGCCAGCGCCCGACGAAAGCGATCGAGGCTCTCCTCCCCCGGACTGTCGTCCAGGCCGCCATTGCCAGACTGCGCAGACTGACCATCCGTACGGGCATTGGCCTGCGCGCCGATATCGAGTCTCACCATTCGTTCACTCATCGTCGCGCGCTCCCCAGTCTTCACGGTCGCGCGCCACGGCGTAGAGGTCCTCCGTCTCCACATCTTCCTTGCGCTCGGCCTCGGCCCGGAATTCCTCGGATTGCACCTCGACGAGTTGCACGAACTTCTCTCGCGTGCGCGAGGCGCGTTCATGCACCACACGCGAATCGCGCACTGCCGTGTCCGCTTGCGTGCGCTCCGCTTCGACCTGGGTGAGTTGCTCGTTCAGCGCGCGCTCCTTCACGCGCAGCATCACCACGTCCTGGCGCAGGTCCTCCAGGTCGCGCGGCCGCACGACGCGGCCGTAGACCGCGCCGTACATGTCCTTCTCGTGCGTCTCGCTCCATATCTGGTAGTTCGCGAGCTCTTGTTGCGCTTCGTCTTTGCGC
>DATHJZ010000078.1:0-7142 GCA_035286365.1 Steroidobacteraceae bacterium
GGCAGATGGAGTACGCCGTCAACTGCGTCGAAGCGGCCGACCCAGCCCGTGGCGGGCAACGCGCCGTCCGCGCGGGCGCGCGCCACGGTAGTTAGTGTGAGCTGCGGCGTGCGCACCTCGAGCCCGGTGTGGCCGTCGGCGGCGGCGGTGACCAGCTGCGGCTCGCCGGACGACGTGGCGCTCTTGAGCTCGAACGGCGCGGCCATGTCGAGCCGCCAGTCGCGGCGCATGGTGCCCGAAATGCTGTCCACGGCGGTAAAGCCGCCGTGATCGAAATCGAGCCAGAGGTTGCGGTTGAGCTGCAGGCGGTTGTCATCGGCGTTCGCGAGGCCGCGGCTGCGCTCGACGATTTTGAGCTGCGAGTCGTCCGCCATGCGGAAGGCCGGGAAGCGCTGCCACTCGCGCGGCACGTTTGCCTGGATCGGATCGATACCCTCAGCGCCTTCGGCCGCCGCGACCCGCAGAGTGTCGTCGGCCGCGAAACTCCACACTTCTTCGCGCGCCCACTTGCCGCCGGAGGCAGCGGGCCGTGCGAACGTGCCGGCAACGCCGGCCGCGCGCGCGCTCAGGTTGATCTCGTGCGAGCCGGGCCGCACCTGCACGCGCAATTTGCCGTCGCGCTCGAGCCGCGCGGGCAGATCACCGGTGAGCGTCAGCGGCGTGAAGCCGTCGGGCAACGCGGTGCTCAGCAGTTCCTCGCGTGCGTCGCCGGAGACATTAAGGCGGATACGTGTCACTAGATAGGCGGGCACCTGATCGCGCACCAAGCGATAAACCTGCACTTCGAGCGCCGCAGGTTGCTCGGCGCTGCGCCGCTTGCCCAGCCACACCGCGCCACCCGGACGTTCCGGCTGGCCGACGCGCTGGTTGTCGACCGTGAGATCGACCAACGCGGTGAGATCGGCCAGCGGCAGCGATTCGGGTCGCGTGGTCCAGGTGAAGCGGCCGCTGACGGCGAAATTGCCGGCCTGCAGCCGCAGCGTTGGCACGCCGCCGACGGCCACCAGTGGCGCCGGTGCCCCGTTCACGCGCACCTCGATCGGCCAATGTTCGAGACTGCCGGGCAGGGTCACCCAGCTTTCGGAGAACACCTGCCATCGCTGCGCGAACGTGCCACCGCGCGCGTCCACCGCGAGCGTGAGGCGCTCTGGCCACACGCAACGAAAGGCGCTGGCATCGACGGGCTGACCGGGCTGCGGATTCGACGAGGCGAGGAACGGGCAGCGGCGGAATTCTTCGCCGCGCAAAACCCAGCCCTGCCAGTCGCGCAACGCTTGCGGGACAGACTCCTGCGCCTGCAATGCAGCGGAAGCACAGAGCGCGAACGCGACCAGCCCCAAGCGGAACAGCGTATGCATGAGCGAAGCCCTCTTCCCCGTGGCAGGCTTGAGTGTATCAACGCTCGCAGCGCGGCAATTGGTCTAACATGCCGCGCTGCATGCATAACGCGCACGACGTACTCGAGTTCTGGTTCGGCGCCGCGCCTTTCGATACCGCGCGTCTCGAGGAACGCACCCGGTTCTGGTTTGGCGGCGATGGCGAGGCGGCGATGGCGGCGCGCGACGAGTTGATCCGCGCCACGCTCGAGCCGATGCTCGAGCGCGCCGCGCGTGGCGAGTTTGCCGCGTGGGCCGGCAGCCCCAAGCGCCGCCTGGCGTTGATCATCCTGTTCGATCAGGTGCCGCGCAATGCGTATCGCGGCACCGCCGCGGCGTTCGCGTTCGATCGCGAGGCGCTGCAGCTCGCCGCCGAGGGTGTGCAGCTGGCGGCGGACGCCGCGCTCGCGCCGCACGAGCGGCTGTTCTTCTATCTACCACTGGAGCACGCGGAATCGATGGAGGCGCAGAACGCGAGCATCGTGGCGTTCGAGCGGCTGGTGACCGAAGCGCCGCCGGAACTACGCGGATTCGCCGAGTCGGTGCGCGAATATGCCCGGCAGCATCGCGAGGTCATCGAGAAGTTTGGGCGCTTTCCGGCGCGGAACGCCGCGCTCGGGCGCGAGAGCACCGCGGAAGAGCGCGAGTGGCTGAGTGGTGCCGGGGAGGGGTTCTCGGGCCCGCGAATCACCGGCGCATTGTTCAATCGCTGACAGCTCGCAACCCCGAGAACCCCTCCCCGGCACCACTAACCCGGCACCGCTCAGTCGGCGACGTCGGGCTCGACGAAACACCAGGCAACTTCGGGGAATTTGCTCTTGATCCGCTGCTCGAGCGCGTTGATGTGCTGCACGGCGGTTTCGATCGGTATTCCCGGCTTCATGCGGACTTTGAGCGCCAGCATCACATCCGGACCGAGCTGCATCGTGATCGCGTTCAGCAGCTCCTCGATGTTGGGATCCGCGGCGATGTCGGCGCGGATGGCTTCCTGCAAATCATCTTCGGCGGAACGCCCGACGATCAGCGCCTTGATGCGCACTGCCACGAAGATCGACACGCACACCAGCACCACGCCGATCATCATCGAGCCGATGGCGTCGAACACGGGATTCCCGGTCGCCGCCGCCAACGCGACGAACACGAAGGCAATCACCAGGCCAACCAGCGCCGCGACGTCTTCGCCCAGCACCACGACCAGCTCCGCGTTGCGCGTGTTCTTCAGCCAGTAGCCGAGCGAGCGGTCCTTGCGCAGCTTCTTGATCTCGCGCAGACATCCCATCAACGAGCCAAACTCGAGGCCCACTGAAACGCCCAGCACCAGCAGCGCCACCCACACCTTGTGCAGCTCTTCGGTCGAATTGAGCTTGTGCCAGCCCTCGTTGATCGAGAACAGCCCGCCCATCGAGAACAGCAACAAGGCGACGACGAAACTCCAGAAGTACGTGACCTTGCCGTAGCCGAGCGGATGCCTGGCATCGGGCGGTTTCTGCGCCTGCTTCAAACCGATGAACAGCAGCACCTGGTTGCCGCAATCGGCGAACGAGTGGATCGACTCGGCCAGCATGCTGCCCGAGTGCGTGTAGATAGCCGCGGCGAGCTTGGCGAGCGCTATCCCCAGGTTCGCGATGAACGCGTAGAGAATCGCCTTGGCGGACGAACCGTGATCCGACATCTTTAGGGTACTGGCGCGAAGTCTGGCTGCGCGAGCTTCATTTCCGTGACCGGGCCGTACTTGGCCGCGGTCTCGCGAATCTTCGCCGCGTCACCGATCAGCACGATCGCAAGGTCCGCGGGCCGCGGGAACGCATCGGCGGTCACCGCGGCGGTCTCGGCCTGATCCACCGCCACCAGGGCAGGTCCATAGCCTTCGATGTAGTCCTTGCCGAGGCGGTAGAACTCGAGGTCCGCAAGTGCCGCCGCCCAATTGGCCGCGGTTTCGAGCCGCAGCGGATATTGGCCGAGCACATAGGCGCGCGATGACTCGAGCATCTCGGGCGCAAGCGCGCCGTGCTTCAGTGTCGCAAGCGTTGCGAGCGCCAGATCGATCGCCTGGCCGGTGGTGGCGGTCTGCGTGAACGACTGGATCGCGAACTCACCTGCCACGCTGCCGCGCGTGAATGACGAACTGGCGCCATACGACAGGCCCGACTTGATGCGCAGCTCCGTGTTGAGGATGCTGGTGAAGCGCCCGCCGTACAATGTGTTCACCAGGTCGAGCGCCGGTCGGCCGCCGTAGCGCCTGTCTACTCCGACATTGCCCAGCCAGAAGTAGGTTTGCACTGCACCCGGCGAATCGACCAGCAGCACGCGCCGGCCGCTGACGCGCGGCGCGGGCTTGAGCTCGACCGCAGATGCTTTTGACTTCGCCCAGCCGCTGAATGCCGCGGTCAGCGCCTGCTTCATCCATTTGGCGTCGAGGTCGCCCGCGAACACCAGCGTGACTCGATCCGCGCCGAAGTTGGCGGCGTGATAACTCACCACGTCACCCTGGGTGATCGCGGCGAGCGTGCGTTCGCTACCGCCCTGCGGCCGGCCGTAAGGGTGCGCGCCGAACAGCGCCGCGCGTCCATAGATGCCGAGAAGCTGCGAGGGATCGGAGTCCTTCGCCGACTTGATGAATTCGATCTCGCGATCGCGATACTTCGAGAATTCATCCGCGTCGAAACGCGGCCGCATCAACGCATCCGACAGTAGTTCGACCAGCAGCGCGCGATCGCGCGCCAGGAACTGACCGTAGACCGAGATTGCCTCGGCACCGGCCGCGGCGCTGAAGCTGCCGCCCGCACCCTCGATCGCATCCGCGAACTCATACGCGCTGCGTTTGCCCGCGCCGCGATCGAGCAGGCCCGCCGCAAGCGACGCGACACCCGGCTTGCCTGCCGGATCGGTCAACGCTCCGCCGCGCACGAAGCCACTGAAAGCGATCAGCGGGACGTCTTTCTTCGGAACCAGGATGACGGTGAGGCCATTCGGCAGCACGAAGCGCGTGTTGGCCGGCACCTTCACACCGGGCGCGGAGGTCGCATCGGCCGCCACCGCGGCGTTGATGAAGAGCGCGCAGCTCGCGACCACTCCAAGACAGGTTTTCGTGAGGCGCTTCATGGCTTCGCCTCCGCGGGCGCGGCCGCGGGCGCGGGCGCAGCGGTGGCGGGGGGCGGCGCCGCAGGCGACTGCAGCAACCCCACGGTACGGTGGTTCTTCTGGAACACCAGCCCCGCGGCCTTCTGCACGTCTTCGCGCGTCACCTTTTCATAGACGCCCGGCGAGTCGAACAGCTTCTTGTAGTCGCCCTCGTAGACCTCGAAGCTGCCTAACAACTCTGCCTTTCCATTGATGGTGGCGAGCTGCTTCCAGAATGAGGACGCATATTGGTTCTTGACGCGGGCGAGCTCGGTGTCGGTGACGCCCTGCTCCACGACCTGGTCCAGCGCGCCGTCGAGCACCTTCTCGACCGCGGCGGGATCGGTGCCTTCGGGCAGCGTGAGCTGCAGCCAGGACAATCCGGGATCGAAACCTTCCTGGAAACTCGCGGCGACGTCGATCGCCAGTTTTTTCTCTTCGACGAGCAGCCGATGCAGCCGCGAAGAATCGCCGCCCGCGAGGATCGCCATCAGCAGATTGATGGCCGGACCCTGCGGATCGTTGGCCGCGGGCGACTTGTAGGCGACATACAGCAACGGCGTCTGCGCGTTGCGTTCGACCAGCACGCGTTTCTCGCCGAGCTGTTCCGGCTCCCTGGTGCGCACCTTCGGGGGCGGATTCTGGCGCGGAATCGGCTCGAGGTATTTCCTCGCGAGAGCGAACACTTCCTCCGCGCTCACATCGCCCACCAGCACCAGCGTGCAATTGTTAGGCGCGTAGTTGGTCTTGAAGAAGGCCTGCAGGTCTTCGATCGTCCAGCCCTGGATATCGGCGGGCCAGCCGACGGTCGGGAACTGGTACGGATGCGCGACGAACGCGGTGGCCTGCACTTGCTCGGCGAGAAAGCCCTCGTTGCTGTCTTCGGTGCGCAGCCGGCGCTCGGAATACACCACGCCGCGTTCACTCTCGATCACCTTTGGGTCAAAGGAGAGATTCGCGAGGCGATCCGACTCGAGATCGAACACCAGATCGAGCGCCGTGCGCGGGATCCAGTCCATGTAGACGGTCACGTTGTCGCTGGTGGACGCATTGTTGGAGCCGCCCTGCGCTTCCATCAGGCGATCGAACTCGCCCGGCGCGCGTTTGCTCGTGCCGTTGAACATCATGTGTTCGAAGAAGTGCGCGAGACCGGTGATGCCGGGCACCTCGTTGCGACTGCCGACGTGCACCCAGTTGTAGAGCGCGATGTTCGGAATGTCGCGATCAGGCCAGACGATGACCTTCATGCCGTTCGCGAGCGTGGTGGATTGCACCTGCTCGAGTCCGGGCACACGCGTCGCGACGGGCTTGGCGGGTCTACCCGCGGCACTGGCGGTGACGTTCAAACCCGCGAGGACGCAGGCTGTCACGGCCCAGCCGAGCGAATACTTCGACATGCGCACACCTCAAATTTGCGAGTGCGCAACTGTACTCGTTTGTCTTTCCGAAAAGAAAAAGCGCCGCGTACGGGGGAAGTCGTGCGCGGCGCCGAGAAGCGAACACCGGGGAAGAGTTGTTCGCAGACTTTTTGAGGCGTACCTGCAGTGAGGTGCTACCTCGAAACCTTGACCGCCTGGATCGCAGTCAGCTGGGCGCGAGCGAGTCGCGCATCGATGGGCGCGAACATCACGCTGCCACCGCGGCGACGCTTGACCATCATTCCTGCCATCGCCGGCCGCATGCTCGCGACGCCCTGAGCGTGGGGAAGAATCAGCGTTACTGTGGATCTCGCCATCACGAGGGAGGACAAAGCAACGTGCGTGCCAGCGTAGCCGGTCCAGATAAATCAGTGGCTTAGGAGATGACGCGCTGCGTTGGCCGCGCGTGAAGTGACGTGCAACGTCAGGAAGTGACGCGCGGTAAACGCGCCACGCTGAATGTTGCCGGTGTTCTGTCAAACGGGCGCCCGGGGCGCCCGACGTTACGGCCCGTGGTGCGGGACCACCGGCACGCAGGGTTTGTTCGCGACCTTGAGGCCGCCACAGATGGCGCGCGCCTGCGCCTCGTCACGCACTTGCGCCTGCAGGCGATAGAGCGCTTTGCCGCCGGCCTCGCCGACGACCACGCGCGGCGCGAGACCGTCGAGCGTTCCAGACGCTTCCTTCTGCAGTTTTTTCCATTCGTCGTTGGCGCGCTCAGCCGAGGAAAATGCGCCGAGTTGAACGCCGAAACCACTGCCAGCGTCGTCGGCCGCTGGGGATGCGGCGTCCGGGACCGATGCGGCCTCGCCCGCGGCGGGTGGCGTCGACGCGGATGCCGCCGCCGCCGCGCCACTGGCTGGCGTTGCGGCGCCGCTGAAACTGTCGATGCGCAACTGCGCCTCCTTCGACCATTTTCCCGCGGGGTACTGCGCGAGGAATTGCCGGTACGCCTCGAAGGTGTCCGTGCCTGCGGCGCTGCGCCAATCTTTTTCTTCCGCGAGTTGTCCCAAGCGCTCGCGCGCGGTGACGGTGAGTGTGCTGTCCGGATGTGCCTCTACGAACTGCTGGTACGACTCGGTGGTGTCCGCCGCCTGCGCCGAGCGCCAATCGCTCTTTTCGCGGCTGCAGGCGCTCAATGCGAGCAACGGGACTGCGAACAGCATCACGAGAGTTCGGGTGGACATGGCTATGATCCGACGGCAACGACCGATTTATTGTAAACGCT
>DATHJZ010000079.1:0-7083 GCA_035286365.1 Steroidobacteraceae bacterium
TATGGACGTGACGCCCGAGTACATTCGCGAGATCCGGGCGACCGGGTTGCACGCAGAACTTGGCGACCTGATTGCGCTGCGCTCGCTGGGTGTCTCCGCCGACTACGTAGCGCAGATGCGCGCGCTCGGAATCGAAGGCGACGCGGCCGAAATCATCGCCATGAAGTCCCAGGCCGTTACTCCCGACTATCTAAAGGCTTTGATAGCCGCCGGAGTCAGAGTCGATGCGTACGAGCTGATCCAGGCGCACTCGATGGGTATCACGCCGGAAACCATGGAACACGCGCGCAAGCTCGGTATCGAGAATTTGTCGTTCGACAAGCTGATGCAGCTCAAATCGGCTGCCGTCCTCTAAAGAACCCAACTCAGGAGATTCCCATGAAGATTGTCACGGCGAGCCTCGCCGCTCTCTGGTTGTGCCTGTCGTTTGCGGCGTCAGCGCAAGGCGCCGCCGAGTTTCGCGGTAGCTGGACGCTTTCCCCGTCACGGGAAGCTGGCAAGGTGCAATTCAATTTGACGCAACGAAACGCGGATGGCGGCACTTCACGGCAGCAGTCCGCCTGGCCAGTCACCGCGTTCCACGTGCTCGATCTGAAGGCCGGTGGCAAACACGAGGTGAGGTTCGTAATCGAGCACGAGGTCGGCCGGATTGAATGCCGGGGATTCATTGAAGATGGGGAAGGGGCTGGCGCGTTCACGTTCAAATTGAGCGCGCAGTACCTGGAATCATTGCGTTCGCGAAGTCACCTCGAAGTCGACGAAAACGTGCAGTTTGCTCAAGCCGTACGCACTCTTTCTATTGCGACCGACACGACCATCCGCAGCTAGCCGTGACTCAACAGCGCGATATCAGCGCTGCTTGATGCGCGCCGGGGGTGGTGGTGGTGGCGGCGGTGCGGTGGGCGTGGCCTTGCGCGATGGCGTCGTGCCGCCGCATTGAACGGTCAATTTCTTGATGGATAGTTCGGTCGGAAACTCCACGCCGCGCGCGGAACAGGTCAGCTCGGCCGGCTGCGCCAGCGTGAGATTGAATACGCGCGTGGTGCCATAGACGGACGGGCCAGTCTGCTGCGTCACCTGAATCGTGCCGCCGTTGCTGAAGCCATTCGTGCAGCCGACGTAGTGCTGGAACGACCCTGGCTTGTTGGTCCGATAGGTGACGGTCGCGGTGACGTGTGCCGGACAGGCGGCCCCGGAGACTTTCCGCAGGATGATATTGGCGTCGATCACCTTGAAGGGCGCGATCAAATCGCCCGCCGAATTGTCGGCGCCCGGCGGCGCCTCGCCGGTCAATCCACCCGTGCCGCCACTGGTGCAGATGATGTTGATGTCTTTCCATGGCGTGGAAATGCCGACCGGAGTGCCGCCGATTTCGGCCATGAACTGGATGTAGGTGGTCTTGTCGAATGTAATCCAGTACGTGTCTTCGGCAATGAACCTGCCCTTGAAGGGACCGTCCTCCTGGAAGGTGATCAGGTGCATCTTCGAAACAGCTTCACCCGGCTGACGCCACAACTTGTAGGTCACGGGCCCCACCTTGTTGGCCTCGATCCGTACCTTCACTTCGAGCTTCTTGCAGGCGGTGCCCGGTGTCGGGTGGGTGACCTGGTTCTGGTAGGTAGTCAGGAACAGTTCGATCTTGCGCGGCCGGAACTTGCCGACGTCCGCTGCGAATCCATCCCCCACCGGTTTGATCGGCTCGTGCCAGTCGGGATCGAGATCGCAGACCAGGTCGATGCGCGCGAGCGCGGTGTCGTGCGCCTGTTCCTCGGTGAACCAGCTGGCCGTGGTGTACGCCTCCGCATAGGCCGACACTTCGAACATCTTCGGAATGCGATGTTCCTTGGAGGGCTTTCCGCCGTTGCCGCGGATCTGCTGACAGGTAGCGAGCGCCGCCGCCTTGATCTCGTTCAAGGCGCTGCCGTCGCGTCGCAGCTCGACGTCGCCGCTGTGCGTTTCGCCGTAGTTGTTGTTGGTGGACTGCAACGGCTCTTCGGCGTGCATGTTGTCGAGGCTGATCGAAATTTTCGAGCCCGGCGCGAGTGCGTACGTCGCCTTGACCTCGATCTCGTATTCCACGACGACCCGCACGTCATCGTTCGTCACAACGGTCCAGTTGTCGGCGGGACGATCGAATTTCACATGGATGGCCGGGTATTCGTTCTGCAGCACCTTTTGCTTGATGTTGAATCCCTCGAGCTTCAGGGCCAGAGCTGGCGGCGCGAGGGTCAGGAGCCCGGCGCACAGAATCAGCCAGCGGGAAATTTGATATTTCATGATCGTGTTCCTCATGGGCAAGCGCGCATCGACAGCGCGCCGTAGCCGAATTCAGGGTCTTTGCCGGGAGTGCCGATATCGCGGGTGTGTTTCGCAAGCCAGACCGCCGTGGTTTTCTCTGCGCCGCCGGCGGCGATCGCGGCGGAGACGAACAGCGCGGCAAATGAAGTGCCGCTGGCGTAGTAACCCTGCCCTTTTGCGTCGAGCGTCCACACGTCGACGCCGGGCGCCGCGATGGCGACGTGATCGCCGGTATTGGCGCGCGCCCATCGGTGCTCGCGCGCGTCGAGGGCGGTGACGCCGATCACGCCGGGATATGCCGCCGGGTAGCTAGGTGCACGGCGGCCGTCGTTGCCGGCGGCCGCGACCACGGTGGTATGCGTCGACACACGTTCGAGCGCGCGTTCGATTTGCACGCTGCGCGGGCCGCCGAAGCTCAAGTTCAGGGCCGCGGGTCTGGGATCGAGACCAACCACCCAGTCGAGGCCGCGCAGGATCCATTCCGTCGTCGTGTAGGCCTGGCCGGATTCCTCGGCCATGATGGAGCCCACGCGCAATCGCGCCTTTGGCAAGAGCCCCAGCGGCGCGGCCTGGCCGATGAGCAGCGCGGCCAGTGCCGTGCCGTGTTGATAGTCTGGCTGCACACCCGGTGGCGTGAGCACCTCGACCTGCAGGCTTCGGCCGCTGAATGCGGCTAACTTCTGGTCGACCGAGCCATCGAGCATGGCGATGTCGGAGGCGCTGGCGCACACCGGCGGCCATGCAATCAGCGTACGTGCGTATTCCAGTGGCGCCGCGGTGGCCTCGCTCGTCAATGCGGTGTAGCGCGCGTTCAACTCGGGTCGTGCGTCCGGCCATTGCGCGATCAGACCCTTGGTCACCTCGGCGGGCGTGGCGCCCGGCGTGAGCCGGTAGATGGACAACACCCAGCCGAGATTTCGCAAACCGCGCCGGCGCAGCAGCTGCGCACCCTGCGACGTGAGCCACGCGCGCTGTTGATCCGCCTCGGCCACATCGGTCGATGCCACCAGCAATTCGCGCCGGGTTGCCTTGGCCGCCGGAGTTTCCGGCTTTTCGGGCCGGGCCGCGTCCATGTTGACGCTGGCTGGCGCATTGATGCCATTGGCCACGGGGCCGGTATCGGCGTCAGTGTCGGGCCGGGCCGGATCGGGCGCGGGTGGTTTGGGCCCGGCGACCGGTGTCCGCAACGTGTTTTGTGGATCGGGTGGCGGCGGCGCCGGCGTCTCGGCCGTCACCGTGCCGCTGGCGCGCGGCGGTTTGACGGTACTGCGCGATTGCGCCATGGCCGACTGAGTGACCGGCAACAGCGATGCGATTACCAGCAGCGACAACACACGCGTGTTCATGGCGGCAGCGTTACCTGCTCGATCAGCGGCTCACGCCGCAATTCCTGCAACAGATCGTCGACATTGGTCGCAGCGGTGCGCGGGATCGAAATCTCGTAGACACCGAGCGCCGATGGGCCATTGGCGATGTGGGCGTCGATGCGCAGCAGCAGGGCATTGATATCGCGGATGGTCGCGCGCTCGGCAAATCGCACTTGCAGCCGCCAGGCATCCGGCGACGCGACCGTCGTGCCCGACAGCGGAAGATGTACCGTTTCCTGCCGCAACAGGATCAAGGTCTGAAAACTCGCGATCGCCAGAATTCCCGCGGCCAGGGCCGCACGCCATTTCCATGCAGGCCGCGTTGCCTCTTGCGCAATGCCGAGCTGGCCGCGCAGCCGACGCCAGCCCAGCTCCGTGCCGGGCTCGACCGCTCTGTCGATGCGCACCTGCTGCTGGACGGCACGCCACATCTGCAACTCGACGTCGCTGCCGGACGCGACCAGCCAGCTCTCAACTGCGCGGCGTTCTTCAGTCGCCAAGGTGCCGTTCAGGTACCAGGGGATCAGCGCGCTCGAATCGAAGGGCGTGGTCGAGCTCATGACAGGCTCCGCGCGTCCGCGAACGCGCCGGCGAGACACTGCTGCAAACGTAGTTTGGCGTGCATCACGCGCGTCTTGATCGTGCCGACGGGCACATTCAGCACCTGCGCGACTTCGGGATACGAAAGCTCCTCGAAGAACGCCAGGTGGACCACCGCCTTCTGCCGTTCGGGCAGCTGCGCCACGCACGCGCGCACGCGGCCGGCGTCCTGCGCGCCTCCGATCACGTCGGCAACGCTGCAACCCGGAGACTCATCGATGAGTTCATCCACTTCATCCGAATGCAACCGCCGCCGCCGGCGCAGCAGATCGATGGCGCGGTGATTGACGATGCCGAACAGCCAGGTCCGCACCCGCGAATCGCCCGCAAAACGCGTCGCGCTGCGCCACACTTCGAGCATCGCCTCGTTCGCGAGCTCCGCGGCATCTGCCGAATTGCTCACCAGCCGCAAGGCGAACTGGAACGCCTGGCCGTGATAGTGGCGATAGAACTGCTCGAGCGCCGCTTCCCGGCCGGCCGCGATCTCCACCAGCCACTGGCGCGATTGCGTTTCGATGTCCGACGGCGCATTCATGGACTGACCACGAACGACGCGAATTCGCTGCGCGCGATCAGCCGGCCATCGGCATCGTGCGCCGTGATCCGCCATAGATAGGCATGCCCCGCCTTGAGCTTGCGGCGAACCAGCGCCGAGAGCGGCAACGCCGTGGTTTCAGCGGGCACGAGCATTCCGCTCACGAAACGTGGCTCGCTGTCGGGACCGGGCAACTTCTCGAATATCTGCAGCTGATAGGTCGTGGTGCCGGAAACCTGCGGCCAGGCGAACTGCGTGTGCGCACCGAGCGCGCCACTGGCGGGGCTGATGCCGCGAATCGCCGCCGCGGCGTCGCCCGGCAACACCTCGTAACTGCCCTGCACCGCCGTCGCGTCACCGGCACACGGATCGGGAACTTGCACGGTTTGATCGACACAGAAACGCAGCGCGTATCGGCCGGTGGTCTGCGTCGGCAGCGCCGCCGTTTCGAGGGTGAACAGCTGGCCACCGCCCAGAGGTTCGCGCACCAGCGCGAGCACCCGATAGAACGGCTGCGCCAAACTACCTGGATCGGCGATTTCCCAGCGGCCGCGCAACGTGCCGCTGCCGCTGTAAGCGATGGAGACACGTGCCCGCAGCGTCGCACCGCTCTCGACCACCGCCAGGCGGCGGCCGTCGCTGAATTCGAGATCGAGGCGTTGCAACGTGAGCGCGCCGGCCGCAGGCTCGCGCGCGTCCTCGAGCGAGGCGCCGCGCAGATCGATGAGGAACTGCCCGCTCTGCGCCGGACTGGCCGGCGCCACGAAGGTGCGCCGGTATCCGATGAGACGAATCCCCTGGCCGCGCCAGGCCGCGAGTTGCGCGGCGCTCAGGTTGATGGTTTCGGGGAAGGCGAACGGCCCCGCGCCCGCGCCCACACCGATGGTGGTCGGAATGGCGGCGAGCGGCACGCCGGTCGCAGCATTCACGAGTTGCCCGCCCGCGGACAAGGCGCCGTCCACATGCCCGGGAGCGGTGTTGATCACCCAGGTGATCTGCACGGTCTGATTGGCATTCGCGAGAAGCTGCGTGCGCGCGGGCGCAGCGCGGGTTTGCGTCAGAACGGCGTGGGAGTTGTTAGCCAGCGCGAGCAGTAGCGCTGCGGCGAAGATTCTGCTGAGACGCATGGCTACCGCTCCTGTTTCCAGTTGAGCTCGAAGCTGAGCATGGCCTGCCATTGCTGCTCGCCGAGCGAGCTGCCGTACGCGGCGCGCAGGTTGAAGTTCACGCCAGGCCAGATCGCGTCCGGGGTTCTCATGCGGTAAGCCAAGTCCAGGTTGCCGGTGTTGCTGCTGAGTCGTTGCGCCTGCTGCGGCAGTTCAAACAACCGTTGCCTGTCCTGCGCGTCGCTCCACCCGAGCTGCAGCGACAGCACCTCGGGGATCAGGGTGGCCTGCAGCTGCAGGGACCACAGATCGTTGTCGGTGCGGTTGCCGTCCGGCGTTTCACGCACGCGCGAGCGCTGCCACTGAGGCGAGATCGTGAATCGTTCGTTCGGGAACCAGGCGACGTTCAGGCCGAACAACGTCTCGCGCGAATCGGGCCCTGGCTCGTACAACACGAAGTCGTCGACGATGAGCGCCTGGGAGAGATCCCGGCGTTGCACGCGGTCGGCGTTCAGGCCGAAGCTGAAATGCTGGTGCGCAAAGTTCAACCCCGCGGAAATGGTGCGCTGGCGATTGTCGAGGTCGTATCCCGCGAGCAGCAGATCTGCTTCGTCCTGTTCGTTGGACGTGGCTTCGTAGCCGAGGCTCAGCGACGGCACTCCCAACCACCGCCACGGTGACGCGGCTGGATCGATTGAAGGCGGTGTGTACGCCGCCGTGAAGTCCTGCTGATCGCTGTCGATCCGCGGCGTCAGCGCGCCGCCTGCGACGTCGGTGTGCTGGCGCAGCAGCCGGACGTCGAGCGATATTCCATGTGTGGCGAGAACCGCATAACCCTGCTGCAGATCGAGATCGCCAGGCAGCAGCAGATTGCCGAGCGAGAAGAAGTGCGTACCGACCTGCTGCCGTTCGAATCCCAGCGTCCACTGTTCGAGCGCTGACAACGTCAGCGCGCCACCGGAGGAGAGCTGCGCGACAAATCGGCGCGCATGGTCGTCGCGCGCTGCGACGCCTGTGCCCTGTCCATCCGAATCGAAGCGCGACGCCGCGTACTCGCCGTGCAGCCACAACGCCCGTTCGAATGCGAAGCTGTCCAGCGCCAGGGTCCACGCATGCCCGCCGTAGGTCTGTGGCGCGTTGCCCGCGAGCTGCGGTGTCACGATGCCGACACCTCCCA
>DATHJZ010000080.1:0-5840 GCA_035286365.1 Steroidobacteraceae bacterium
GCGCGGTGTTGTATGCCGTGTCGCTGGCGTCGTATGCCGCGGGCGCATTGTTCGCGTTCGTGTTGCCGTGGTTTGTTAGACCGGGCGGATAGCTGCGCGGGCTTACCCGCGCTTCAGGTGAATCCTGATGCCCGGCACGGCGGAATCCACCAGCTCGACGATGAAATCCGGTTCGCCCGGACGCGGCTTCAGCAGGACCTGCTGGTTCGCGACGACATCGATGCCGAAGCGCCCCTTGGGCAGCTGCTTCAAGAACGCGTCGCGGATGGCCTGCGCGATGTAGAGCTCGCCGCGACCGTCCGGAACCTTCGCGGTCACCAGGATCGCGTCGCCGTCGTGCGGCGTGAGACGGAACTGCAGCTCGCCGGACTCGGTCGCGCGCGCGCCGCTGATATCGATGCGCCACTTGTTGAAGGGCGCAGGAGCGTCTTCCGCCCCCGCGACGCTCGCGAAGGACATGAGGGCTGCCAAGGCGAAGACGCAGGTTTTGAGGGACTGGGTGTGCATGACGGTCCTGGAGGAGTGAAGGCGGGCGCTGAAGGCGCGCCACTATGCGCCTGGAACGGTGGCGGTGTGAGGGAAACGGGCCCTTACCCTATTTATTTGCCGAGATTCTTCTGCAGGAATTCGAGCATCTCGCTGTAAACCTGGGCGCGATTGTTTTCGTTGAGGATGCCGTGCTCTTCGCCAGCCTCGCTGATCCAGACTGATTTGTTCCCCGCTTTCTTCAGTGCCGCGCGCATGCGTTTGGCATGTTCGAACGGAGCGCGCCGGTCTTCCTTGCCATGGATCAACATGACCGCGGCCTTGATCTTGTCCGCGTTGTAAATGGGCGAGCGACTGCGCATGTCTTTCATGTCGGTTCCGACCGCCTCGCGCAGATATCGCAGGCCGCTTTCGCGCGTCTGGATATCGCCCTTTTCGAACAACAGCGGCAGGTCATAGACGCCCGACATGCCGATCGCGCACTTGAACATGTCCGGTTCGCGGTACGCGCCGGTCAAGGCCGCATACGCTCCATAACTCGCGCCGAAGATGCACAGCCGGTTGGCATCCGCCGTGCCGTTCTCGACCGCCCATTGGACGGCGTCGGTGATGTCGTCCTGCATCTCGCGGCCCCAGCGGCGGTAGCCCGCGAAAGTGAACTCACGGCCGCGGCCGCCCGAGCCGCGGAAGTTGACCTGCAGCACCGCATAGCCGCGCGAGGCAAACAATTGCACTTCTCCGTCGAAGTCGTAGCGGTCGAAGCTGCCATGAGGGCCGCCGTGAACCACGACGACCATCGGCAGATTCTTTCCCGCGCTGCCTCTCGGAATAGTGAGGAAGCCGCGAATCTTCATCCCGTCCCTGACCGAGACCTCAATAGGTTCGGTCGGCGAAAGATCTTCCTCCTTGAGACTCGGCCGGCCCGGATGCTCCTTCAGGATCTTCAGGTTCTTCACATCGATCAGGAGAAACACCGGCGGCATCTGCGGTGTACTCACCTGCGCCACCGCGAGTGACATGTCGCGAGTCTCGCTGGTGAACGAAACATTGGCGTTCTTGTAGATAGTTCGCAGCATGTGATGCGCGCGCGCCAGTGGATGGTCCGGATCCGGATACCAGTATCCGGGGTAGTGATCGTCATAGCTGTATAACCAGACGTTCCGGTCGGGGTCCCTGTCTTCCACCCGCGCATCCGACACGGCGCTGTGGAAAAGCACGCGCTGCTCCCTGGTGAAGGGATTCCAGGCGATGACGGAGGACGTGGATGTCTTCACATCATTGAGAGCGAGGAACTCGCTTGGATTGGTAGATTGGGCGAAGGGCCTCACGAATGCCTGCGGCAGTTCGCTCGTCGCGACCAATTGCCAGGTCTTGTCATCCGGCTTGTACCAATACACCTCGACCTCTCCGGCGGCAGTTTCGCCGGTAACGAACAGCGGCTGGTGCTTCGAATTGGTGACGTAGTTGGCGAGCCTGACGGGTGAGCCTGCCAGCCTCGAGAGTCTGCCGTTGCGGATGTCGAGCCGCTGAAGCGAACTGGAATCCGTCTCGGTGCCATAACTTCTCGTTTGAATGAGGACGGTGTTCGAATTGTCGAGCGGGATGTCGACGATCTCGGCCCAGGTGTTCGTCGATTCGCGCTGTTTGATGAGATGCCCGACCTGGTCTCTTCCCTTGCCCGCGCGGTAGCCGAACAAAAAATCGAGTTTCGTACCATCGACGTCGAACGCCATGATTTCGCCGGTGGGTACTTTGAAGACGCGGTACCCGGGAATCTTCACCGCCGGTTGCAACAGCACGCGGCTATTGCTGCCCCAGTCGAGTCTGTGGATCTCGAGCAGGTAGCCCATCGACGTTTGCGAAGTGACGGAAAAGTCCGGGTAGCGGACGATGGTCAGCAGCTCGGATTTGTCCGAGCGTTTCGTGTAGGCAAGATGGTTCCCATCCGGCGAAATTTTCATGGATTCGATTTCGGCGTAGTTGATGTACGCCGATACGGGCGGTATAGCGGACTCCGCTATGTTCAGCGAAACCGCCGCCAGGACCAGCAGGCAGGGCCGAAGGAATTTCATCTCGGGCGCTCCCAAACTCGAGAGGTCGATTCTGCCAGACGGCGCGGGAGGTGGCGCAGGGACCGGGCAGGGCGCCGGGTCTGACCCCAATTACTTCACAGCGAGGCGCGGATAGCCGCTTTTGTTCCGCCGTCGCTTCGCAATCACCAGTCCATATCCAATCAGATTCACCGTGATCAGCACGCCCATGATCAGAAACTGCGTGGTGCGAGTCAGGCCTGCGGGATAGATGATCGGTCCGAGGTAGTGCGTGATGAAGCCTTCGCCAAAAGTGCTCTGCCCGGCGAGCGCGCGAAAGTGATTCTCGAGCGGTGTGAGCGGGCAGATGTTGCCGCTGGCTTCGATCCACACGCCCCAGGCGAGCGCGGGGATGTGCAGGAAAATCACCTTCGGCCAGCGCAGCACCAGGAACGATCCCAGCAGCGCGAACGCGATGAAGCCGAAGTGAATCAACATCACCGCATCGGCAGCGAGGGCGTTTCCCATTACTTCGCCGCGGGCGCGGCGCCCGCGGTGCCGATGTTCTTCTCGAAGAACGCCAGCATCTGTTCATACATCTCTACGCGATGGTCTTCGTTGATAACGCCGTGAGCTTCGCCCGCTTCGCTGAGCCAAAGCGGCGGATTGCCCGCCTTCACGAGCGCTTCGCGCATGCGCTTGGCGTGTTCGAACGGCACGCGCCGATCGTCCTTGCCGTGGATCAGCATCACCGCGCACTTGATCTTGTCGGCGTTGTAGACCGGGGAGCGCCGCTGAAGCTCGGCCATGTCCGTCCCGAGCGTGTCTTTGAGGTAGCGCTCGCCGGCATCGTATTCCTGGATGTCACCCCGCGTGAACATCAGCGGCAGGTCATAGACACCCGCCATCCCGACGGCGCACTTGAACATCTCTGGCTCGCGAAATGCGCCGGTCAGCGCGGCATAGCCGCCGTAGCTCCCGCCGTAAATACAGATGCGAGCGCGGTCCGCAATGCCGGAAGCGATGGCCCATTTGACGCTGTCGGTGACGTCGTCCTGCATCTCGCGGCCCCAGCGACCGTAGCCCGAGAACTCGAATTCCCGGCCGCGGCCGCCCGAGCCACGGAAGTTGACCTGGAGGACGGCGTAGCCGCGAGAAGCCAACAGTTGCACTTCGGGATCGAAATCGTAGTGGTCGTACGGACCATGCGGACCGCCGTGCACGTAGACGATCATCGGCAAACCCTTCGATGCCGCGCCTTTCGGCGTCGTCAGGTAGCCGCGGATCTTTACGCCATCCCGCACTTTCACCTCGAACGGATCGGTGGGTGAGAGGTCTTCGGTCTTGAGATTGGGACGGCCTGGAAGCTTTTGCAGCAGCTTCAGGTTCTTGACGTCCATTAGATAGAACGTGGGCGGCGTCCGCGGCGCACTGATTTCCGCAACCGCCAGCGACATGTCGTCCGTGAAACTTGTGAACCAGATGTTGGCGTCTTTGAAGCTCGCGCGCAGGCCACGATGCGCGCGCGCCAGGGGATGCTCGGGATCCGGATACCAGTACTCGGGATAGTGGTCGACGTAGGTGTAGACCCAGGGCTTGCCACCGCGGTCTACGCCGTCGACGCGCACATCCGAGGCGTCGCTGTGGAACAGCACGCGCTTTTCGCCGGAGTCCGGATTCCAGACGATGACCGATGCCGTTGGAGTAGTCACCGAATCGAGCGCAAGGAATTCATTCGGATTGCTCGTGTCCGCAACCGGATAGATGTGTCCCTGGACCTGCGGATTCGATCCGACCAGTTTCCAGGTTCGATCTTCGGGTTTGAACTTGTAAGATTCGACATCGCCTATGTTGGTCTCGCCCGAGACGAACAAGGGTTGGTCCTTCGAGTCCGCGACGAAATCGGAGAATCTGACCGGCGACCCCGCCAATCGCGCGAGGTTGCCATTGCGCACGTTCATCCGCTGCAGCGAACTGGAATTCGTCTTCGTGCCGTAGCTGTGCGTCTGGATCAGGACGTTGTTGCCGTCGGGCAGGATTCTAATCACTTCTGCCCAGGCGTCGACGGCCTCTCGCTGCTTGATGATGGAACCCGACTGCTCCTTCTGGTTCGCGCGGTAGCCGAACAGCATGTCGACATTCTTGCCGTCGGAGTCGAATCCGACGATCTCGCCGGTGCGCGATTTGTACGCCATGTAACCGAGGAAGCGCTGCGCGGGCTCGATCAGCAGGCGAGAGTCGTTGACCCACTGGAAGTCCCAGATATCGACGTGCACGCCGAAGTTCTTGTGCGCGGAAACGGCCATATCCGGATAACGCAGCACCGAAATCGACTCGAATTCGTCCGAACGCTTCGTGACGGCGAGAAGCTTGCCGCTGGGCGAGATCTTGAGAGATTCGATCTCAGGGAAGCTGGTGAATACCGACACAGGCCGTGCGGCGCAGACAGCACTGCCCAGCGATACCCCTGCCAGCGTGAAAAGGCACGAGCGAATGAACTTCATTTTTCGGCGCTCCCCAAATTGATCGGCCGATTCTGCCAGATTGGTGCAACGCAGTCCCCGATCGCATGCGCCCCTGGTAGTGAGAGAAATGCGGTCGACGCGACACTTAGATAGCAGGAGATATCTTCTCCTTCGCGCGAAGGGTACAAGTTCACAGTTTCCAGGATCGAGGCACTGAGGTCATGCGGGATTGGACGCTTTATGACTTACAACTGCGGCCGCAGGCAGCACCAGAAAGGACTCCACAGGGGACTGCAATGAAAAACCGAACGAAGAAAGTGGCAACGACGATGGCGGCGTGCCTCTGGGCGGCATCTATTCCGATGGCGCAGGCGGCACTGCTGCCGTCGGATACCACCGGATGTGCGCCAGGAGCGCGTTGCATTCGCGTGACTGCAGCGGGCAAGCCGTCTGCAAGCGGCGCGTTTGTCGCCCAGTGCCGCGGTCGTTTTCCGGACTTCATCGCGAGTCGCAGTGCGATCCCGGCCGGGAGTACCGGCAAGCGCTTCACCCCCGAGCTCATCGAGCAAGCCACGACCAATGGCCCCTCTGCGAAACGCCCGTGGCGAAACTTCGACCCGCGCACTCCCTCGGAGCGTCTGGCCTACGTACTGGCGCTGCGCAACTACGCATTCTCGAGCCGCCCGGTACGGGAGCTCACTCCGCAACTCACAGCCGTCAGCAACTATCGCGATTCCATTGCGGGCACGGTGTCTGCCACGCTGCGCGATCAGCGCTGGTATCCGGCGCCGCGGATGACTTTCAGCTCGCCCGGAAGTCCGCGCGAGCCAGCCTACGGGATGACGCTCGAGCGCACCGT
>DATHJZ010000081.1:0-10539 GCA_035286365.1 Steroidobacteraceae bacterium
AGACCGGCAGCATCGCGGTTGGGAAGTTAGGCGAGCTCGTCGGCGTGCCGGGGGACCCGCTCAAGGACATCTCGGTCATGGAGCGCGTGGTGTTCGTCATGAAGGACAACACCGTCTACAAGGCGCCGTGAGCCGCACGGAAGTCCTGACGCTCGCAGGCCCGGTCGGCGCGCTCGAAACCCGGCTCGAGATTCCCGATGGCGACACCACACCATCCGTGTTTGGCGTGGTTTGCCATCCGCATCCGTTGTTCGGCGGGACCATGGACAACAAGGTTGCGCACACCCTCGCGCGTTCGATGATGGAATGCGGCGCGCCCACCTTCCGCTTCAATTTTCGTGGCGTTGGCGCGAGCGGTGGCACCTTCGATAACGGCCGCGGCGAGGCCAACGACCTGGCCGCTGTGGTCGCAGAAGGGCGCAGGCGTTATCCGTCCGCCGACCTGTGGTTAGGGGGCTTTTCCTTCGGTGCCTTTGTGGCGCTGCGGGGCGCACCGGTTCTCGCGCCGGTGAAACTCGTGGCCGTCGCGCCGCCGGTGGCGCGCTTCGAACTGGGGTCGGTAGCGAATCCGGACTGCGACTGGCTGCTGGTGCAGGGCGATGCCGACGACGTGGTCTTGCCCGATGCGGTGCTGGCCTGGGCGGCGGAACAGCCGCGGCAGCCGCGCCTGCACGTCATCGCGGGTGCTGGCCATTTCTTTCACGGCAAGCTGCACGAGGTCAAACCACTCGTGCTGGCGTTCTTGAGAAGCTAAAGGCCCAAAGACAAAGAGCCCGGACGCGTAAACGTCTCGGGCCCTTCAATCTGCACTCGCACGTCGTGGCACGTGCGAAAGAGCGGCTCCTATGCCGTCATCAATTTACCAGCGCCTTGAGGCTCTTCAGAGGCAGCACGCGGACCTTCTTGGAGGCCGGCTTCGCCTTGAAAATCATCTTTTCCTTCGTGAACGGATTGATGCCTTCGCGCGCCTTCGTGGCGGGCTTCTTCACAACCTTCATCTTCAGAAGGCCGGGCATCGTGAACAGGCCGGGGCCACGCAGGCTCTTCTTGATGATGCCATTGAGTGACTCGAACACCGCGGCGACCTGCTTGCGGGACAGTTCAGCGTCTTTGCAGATCGTTGCCACGATTTCCGACTTCGTCGGTGCGCCACCTTTCTTTGCCATTACTCGGACTCCTCATAAGAAAAAAATGCAGCGGAAAAAATATCCCGCGGCGAGCGATTCGGCGCGCAACATATCACAGGCATTCCCGCGTGCAAATAATTTTCGTTGCACATCAATGCGGCAAATGCCTTGTTTTCTAGGGTTCGGCGCACATGCGCAACAACACGAGTGGCGCCGCCACACGAATTTCCGGTGCGCGCGCTGTACGAATCTTCGCCATACGGCGCGCGCGGCGCGCATCGAAGCGACGTTGAACTATGTGGTTAAGTCGTTGTCAGGGCGAGGGCCGTGAGCTCTAGAAGCGGATTTCGCCGATCAAAATGATCAGTGCCTGCAGCGCGATGATCGCCCACAAAAACGACAAATCCAGGCCGGCCACCATGGATGGAATGATTCTGCGGACGCGCCGAAGCAACGGATCGCACACGTAGGCGAGCAGCTCGTACACCGGCGAACTGCCGCCCTGCACGAGAAACCCGGCGAGACCGTAGAAGAAAATCATGATCACGTAGAGCCACAGCACGGCCAGCACCAGCGTGCGCAGCACCAGGAAAACGAGGCCCAACAGCGCTGGAATCACCGCGCCAAACACCAACAACACGGCCACCTTGAAGATCGCGAACAGCACGATCGCGATCACCGAGGCGGTGTCGATCCGGCCCATCGGCGGCAGCACGCGGCGCAACGGCAGGATGAGCGGATTGGTCACCCGGACGATCGCTTCGGCGAACGGATTGCGAAAGTTTGCGCGCACAAGCTGCATGATGAATCGCAGGATCAGGACGCCGAGATAGAGCGACGTCAGCGTATCGACGATGTAGTACAGCGCACTCATGTTTTCTGGCTCTTGCCGAAGGCGCGCGCCATTTCACGGCCGCGATCCGTGGCGGCGCCGATCGCCGCGGCGACAATGGTACGGAGATTCGCGGCCTCGAACGCGCGTACCGCCGCTTCCGTGGTGCCGCCTTTCGAAGTGACCTCGGCGCGCAGTCGGGCCAGATCGCCGTCACTCGCGCGCGCCATCTGTCCCGAGCCGAACAGCGTCTGCAAGGCGAGCTCCTGCGCACTGGCGCGCTCGAGCCCCAGGTTGACGGCGGCGTCGGTCATGAGTTCGGTGAGCAGGAAGAAGTAGGCAGGGCCACTGCCCGACAACGCGGTGACCACATCGAGCGCATCTTCGTCGGGCACCCAGACGGTCGTGCCGACTGCGGCCAGGACGTCGACGGCGAGTCGCCGGTGTAATTCGCTGAGCGCGGGGGGCGCGTACAGCGCGCTCGCGCCGGCGCCATTGAGCGCGGGCCGATTCGGCATGGCGCGCGCCACGGCGACACCGGCTCCGCACCAGCTCGTGATGTCGGCGACGCGGATGCCCGCGGCGATGGACAACACCAGCGGCGGCCGTTGCGCGAAAACATCGGCGAGTGCCGCAGTCGTGTGCGCCATGTCCTGCGGCTTCACCGCCAGGACGACGACGTCCGCGCCCATGGCCGCTTCCCGATTGTCCGCGGTGACGTGCACGCCGAGTTCGTCGGCCAGCGCGATGCGGCGCTGCTGGTGCGCTTCACCGACGCTCACGTTGTGGGGAGAAAGGCCGCGCGCAATGAGCCCGCGAATCAGCGCGCCCCCCATGTTGCCGCCACCGATGAATGCCGCCTTGATGTCCATGTGCGCGCGATTATTGCTTTTCGTCGGGCGTTTCGTCGCCCGTTTTGGCGCTGCGCGGGCCGAAAATTGCCGTGCCGATGCGCACGATGGTCGATCCTTCGAAAATGGCCGCCTCGAAGTCTGCGCTGGTGCCCATCGACAGCGTGTCGAGGCGATGACCGTGTTCATTCAGGTAGTCGAACACCTGGCGCGTCTCGCGAAACCAGTGCCGCTGTCTGGCCACGTCGTTTTCGGCGGGCGGCATGCTCATGAGACCGCGCAGCTTGATCCTGGGCAACGCGCTGACCTCGCGCGCAAGTTGTGCGAGGTCCGCCGCCTCCACGCCGCCCTTCGACGCCTCCCCGCCGACGTGCAGCTGCAGGCACAGGTTGAGTGGTGGTGCGTGAACGGGGCGTTGCGCCGACAGGCGTTCGGCGATCTTGAAGCGGTCGACGCCGTGGACCCAGGCAAAATTCTCGGCTACGGCGCGGGTCTTGTTAGCCTGCAGGCGGCCGATGAAGTGCCAGGTGAGCTCGCGCCCCGTGAGCTCGGCCAATTTGGGCAGGGCTTCCTGCAGGAAATTCTCGCCGAAGTTCTCGATACCCGCGCCGGCGGCGGCGTCGATTGCTGCGCCGCTCTGGCCCTTCGAAACGGCCAGAAGCGTGACGGAGTCGACACTTCGATGGGCGCCCCTGCAGGCCTCCGCAATGCGTGTTTGAGCGGCCCGGACGCTCTCCGAGCAATTCTGCGGACGGGATAACATATTGATCAGTGATACCCGGGTCTATACTCAACGGCGCTATTTCAAGGGATCCCGCATGGCCGTCGACGTCGCCCAGCTCCTCGCTTTCGCCGTAAAGAATAACGCCTCGGACTTGCACCTGTCCGCCGGTGTGCCGCCGATGATCCGTGTCGACGGCGACATGAAACGTATCAACATGCCCGCGCTTTCCCACAAGGAAGTGCACGGCATGGTGTACGACATCATGAACGACAAGCAGCGCAAAGCTTACGAAGAATTCTTCGAGACGGACTTTTCGTTCGAGATTCCGAAGCTCGCACGCTTCCGCGTGAATGCGTTCAACCAGAACCGCGGCGCCGGCGCCGTGTTCCGCAACATTCCGTCGGTGATCCTGTCGCTGGACGATCTCGCCGCACCCAAGATTTTCCGCGACCTGTGCATGTTGCCGCGCGGCCTGGTGCTGGTCACCGGCCCCACCGGCTCCGGCAAGTCGACCACGCTCGCGGGCATGGTGAATCACTGCAACGACAACCGTCCCGATCACATCATCACGATCGAAGACCCCATCGAATTCGTACACGAGAGCAAGCGCTGCCTGGTGAACCAGCGCGAAGTGCATCGAGATACGCTCGGCTTCTCGGAGGCGTTGAGATCCGCTTTGCGCGAAGACCCGGACGTCGTGCTGGTCGGCGAAATGCGCGACCTCGAAACCATCCGCCTGGCGCTCACCGCCGCCGAAACCGGCCACCTGGTGTTCGGCACGCTGCACACCAGCTCCGCCGCCAAGACCATCGACCGCGTGGTCGACGTATTCCCCGCGCAGGAAAAGGAAATGGTCCGCGCGATGCTTTCAGAATCCCTGCGTGCGGTGATTTCGCAGACGCTGCTCAAGCGCAACGGCGGCGGCCGCATCGCGGCCCACGAAATCATGATCGGCACGCCGGCGATTCGTAACCTCATTCGCGAGGGCAAGATTGCGCAGATGTTCTCCGCCATCCAGACCGGCAACTCGAACGGCATGCAGACGCTGGATCAGTGTCTGACCGAGCTGGTTGCCAAGGGCGTGGTGAGCAAGGAAGAAGCGCGCTACAAGGCGACTAACAAAGATGCCCTGTGAGGAGCTGACCTAAATGGACCGCGAACAAGGCATCAAGCTCATGCAGGACCTCCTGCGTCGCGTCGTTGACAAGAAGGCTTCCGACCTGTTCATCACGGCGGGTTTCCCGCCGGCGATCAAGATCGACGGCGAAGTGCGGCCGCAGTCCGAACGCGCGTTGACCGCCGAACAGTCTGCCGTTCTGGTGCGTGCCATCATGAACGATCGCCAGACGAAGGAATTCGACGCCACCAAGGAATGTAATTTCGCGATCGCGCCGCCGGGAATCGGCCGCTTCCGCGTCAACACATTCGTGCAGCAGGGCCAGACCGGCTGCGTGATCCGCCTCATCAACTCCAAGATCCCGACGCTCGAGGAGCTCGACCTGCCGCCGGTGCTCAAGGAAGTCGTGCTGTCCAAGCGTGGCCTCGTGATCCTGGTCGGCGGCACCGGCTCCGGCAAGTCGACCTCGCTCGCGGCCATGGTCGGCTACCGCAATGAGAAGACGCGCGGCCACATCGTCACCATCGAAGACCCGGTGGAGTACGTGCACCAGCACAAGGGCTGCGTGATCACGCATCGGGAAGTCGGCGTCGACACCGAGAACTGGCACACCGCGTTGAAGAACACCCTGCGCCAGGCGCCCGACGTCATCCTGATCGGCGAAATCCGCGACCGCGAGACCATGGAATACGGCATTCAGTTCGCCGAAACCGGTCACCTGGTGCTTGCGACGCTGCACGCGAACAGCTCCAACCAGGCGCTCGATCGCATCATCAACTTCTTCCCCGACGAGCGCCGCGAACAGCTGTTGATGGACCTGTCCCTCAATATCCGCGCGCTGGTCTCGCAGCGACTCGTCCCGCGCGAAGCCGGCGCCGGCCGCGTCGCGGCGATGGAGATCATGCTGAATTCGCCGCTGATCCAGGATTTGATCTTCAAAGGCAAGGTCCAGGAGATCAAGGACGTCATGTCGCGCTCGAACCGCGTCGGCATGAAGACTTTCGACCAGGCGCTCTATGAGTTGTACGAGGCGGGCTTCATTTCCTACGAAGACGCGCTGCGCAATGCCGACTCCAAGAACGAGCTGCGCCTGCGTATCAAGCTCGAGAGCAAGCGCGAGGTGAAGAACCTCGACGATGGCGGCGCGCTCAGCATGGTTGACGAAGAACAACAGGGCCGTTCGTTCTAAATGGCCGAATCGAAGCGGAGCAAGGTGGACATGGCGGCCGCCGTCAGCGAAGAGCTCGAAGAGACGCTCAAGGCAAAGCACACGACCGGCGACAACGCGCCGATGGTGCTCAACACGCGTCCGCTGTTCAAACTCATGGTGGAGCGCAAGGCATCCGACCTGTTCTTCACGTCCAATTCGCCGATCAAGGTCAAGATTGAAGGCGCGATCCTGCCGATCAACAAGCAGGTGCTGACGCCCGAGACGGTGCGCCAGGCGGCGTACGGCCTGATGACGCCCGACCAGCTCGAAAGCTTCAAGCGCGAGCTCGAAATCGACTTCGCGATCTCCGAGCCCGGGCTCGGCCGCTTCCGCGTCAACGTTTTCTACCAGCGCGGCTATCCCGCGATGGTGCTGCGCTACATCACCGCCGACATGCCCAAGCTCGATGCGCTCGGGCTGCCCGACATGTTCAAGGACCTCATCATGATGAAGCGCGGGCTCATCCTGATGGTGGGCGCCACGGGTTCGGGCAAGTCCACGTCGATCGCGGCGATGATCAATCATCGCAACGAGACCTCGTCGGATCACATCGTCACGATCGAAGACCCGATCGAATTCCTGCATACCAACAAGCGCTCGATCGTCAATCAGCGCGAGGTCGGCCTCGACACGAAGAGTTTTGCCCGCGCGTTGCGCGGGGTGATGCGAGCGGCCCCCGACGTCATCCTGATCGGCGAAATCCGCGATCGCGAGACGATGGAAGCGGCGATCAATCTTTCCGGCACGGGCCATCTCGTTCTATCCACCCTGCATGCGAACAACAGCGCCGAAACGCTGGATCGCATCATCAACATGTTCCCGCAGGACCAGCACAAGCAGATCTTCCTGGACCTGTCGCAGTACCTGCGCGCCATCTGCTCGCAGCGCCTCGTGGTCGGCAAGGATGGCAAGCGCATGGCGGCCATCGAAGTGATGCTCAACACGCCGTACATCACAGAACTCGTGAAGAAGGGTGATGTCAGCGCGATCAAGGAAGCCATTGTTGCCAGCTCCGAGCGCGGTGTGCAGAGCTTCGACGTGGCGCTGGTAAATCTCTACAAGCAGAACCGCATTGATCTCGAAGAAGCGCTCACCAACGCCGATTCACGCTCGAACCTCGAAGCCAAGATCAACTTCGGCTGATCGAAGATGGGGGCAGGCCCCCGAACACCGCGCGCGAATCGAACACCGGCCCGTCGACGCACACGCGTTTCATCGCGGGGCCGTCCGGCGTGTTCACTTGCACCGTGCAGCCGGCGCAGCCGCCCACCGCGCAGGCCATGAATTCCTCGAGCGATACCTGGCAGGGCACACCGTGCCGCGCGGCCACTTTCGCCATTGCCTCGAGCATGGGCGTTGGGCCGCAGGAAAACACCTCGACCTCGGCCTTGGCCGAAGCGTCCAGCGTGCCTAACCACTCATCCGCGAGCTGCGTGACGAAACCGTCGTAACAACCCGGCAGGCCCGCCTTGCTGGCGAGCCGGCTCGGCACGCCCCAGCCGTCGAGCAGCGGCATGGCGGCGATGCTGCCGGCCGGAATACCGGGAACGAGAATGGTCGATGGCCGCGCCTTGAACGGAAACGGGATCTCGGAGCCCATCAGCACGAGCGGCTTCCAGGGCTTGCCTGCCTGTTCCAACATCCACTCGGCCAGGAACATCATGGGCGGAATGCCGACCCCACCACCCACCAACAAGGCGCGCGGACGTTTCGGGTCGGGACGGAACGGCTGGCCGATGGGCCCGAGCACGCTGATCGCATCGCCGGCGCGACGCTGCGACAGCGCGCGCAATCCGGGTCCCACGATCTTGTAGAGAATTTCGATCCAGCCTTCCTGTGCATTCACTCGCTGGATCGACAGCGGCCGGCGCATCGGAACGGTGGAATCGCAGGTGAGGTGCACGAAGCTGCCGGGCAACGCGCCCGCAGCGCAACGGGGCGCTTGTATTCGGAGCACGAACTGCTCGCCCGGCCAGCTCTCGTGCGAAAGCACCGCGCCTTCTTCGAGGAAGATGCTGCCGCGATACTCGGGGTGTGTGCCGTGGCCGCGGCCGGGCTCTTCGTGGGGCAGGGCACTCACTATCTGCGGCCCTCGATGACGGCCTCGAGCACCGCCATGCGCACCGCAACGCCGTTACGTACCTGGTCGCGGATCACGGACTGCGGGCCGTCGGCGACGTCGGAGGCGATCTCGACGCCGCGGTTCATCGGTTGCGGATGCATGACGATCGCGTCGGGTTTGGCGCGCGCCAGTCGTTCGGACGACAGGCCGAATTTCGCGAAGTAGCGATCCGCATCCGGAATCGCGGCGGTGGCCATGCGTTCCTTCTGGATGCGCAACATCATGACGACGTCGACACCGGCGATGCCGGTCTCGAGCGAGGTGTGACGTTCGGCGCCTGCGAATTCGCTGGCTTCGGGCATCAACGCTTTCGGCGCGACGATGCGGATCTGTGCGACGCCGAGCGTCGCGAGCACGTGCCAGGCGGAGCGCGCGACGCGCGAGTGCTTCACGTCACCCACGATCGCGATCGTCAATCCGTCGAACTGCTGCTTCGCCTGCAGGATGGTCAGCGCGTCCAGCAACCCCTGCGTGGGGTGCGAAACGTGCGCCTCGCCGGCCGACAACACGCTGACATGCGGCTGCACGTGCGAAGCGACCAGGTCCGGCACTCCAGCCTCCGCATCACGGATCACGAACACGTCCACGTGGCAGGCTTCGAGCGTGTAGATCGTGTCGAGCATGCTCTCGCCCTTCACGCGCGAGGACAGCTGCACTTCGAGATTGACCACGTCCGCGCCGAGGCGCTTGGCCGCGAGCTCGAACGATACGCGCGTGCGCGTCGACGGCTCTGTGAACAGGTTTGCGACCGTGACACCCGCCAGGCTTTGCGTGTGCACCGGCGCTGCGCCGATCGGCTTCACGAACTGCTGCGCGCGCGTGAGCAGCGCTTCGATCGCGGACCTGGGCATGCCTTCGAGCGTAAGGAGGTGCCGGAGATTCCCGTTGGCGCGATTCTGTTGCGTCATGGCTTTGTTAGTTGAGTTTCGAACCATCGTTCCAGGATCACCGCCGCCGCGGCCGCATCCACGTCGGCACGCGTCACCCGCCGCTTGCGTTCGCCGCGCTGGCGCATTCCCCGCAGGCGCTCTTCGGCATCCTGTGAGGACCAGCGCTCGTCGACCAGGTCGAGCGGAATTGCGCAGCGTTGCACCAGCTCGGCGGCAAAGCGCCGTGCCGCCTCGGTGAGGGCGCTCGCGGAGCCGTCGGCATTATAGGGCTCGCCCACCGCGATTCGCGCGGGCCGCAAATCCTCGAGCACGCGATCGAGTGCTTTCCAGTCGCCGTTGGCGATCGTCGTACGGGGATGGGCGGTGCGAGTCAGCGTGTCGCCGCTCGCGATGCCAATACGTTTGAGTCCGAAGTCGAGTGCGACGACTAATTTTGCGTGGTCAGGTGCCTGCTCAGGCATGACCGGAGAACGAGGTGAGCTGCGCGGGTTCGACGCCGAGCAACCGGAGCGTCGCGAGCCAGCGCTCCTCGTAGGGAAGATCGAAGATCACGCTTTCATCGGCCGGTACCGACAACCAGGAATTGTCGAGCATCTCTTTCTCGAGCTGGCCGGCTTCCCAGCCCGCATAGCCGAGCGCGATGAACGCCTTCGCCGGACCGCTGCCGCTCGCCATCGCCGCGAGCACGTCACGCGACGTGGTGACCTGGATCGATTCGGAGATCTTGTGCGTGCTGTCCCACTCGCCACCCGGACGATGCAGTACGAAGCCGCGGTCCTGGTGCACGGGTCCGCCCCGCAGCACGGGCAGTTCCGCGGCGCGCTTGTCGGTGGGTTCGATCTTCATCTGCTCGAACACTTCGCTGAGCGTCATCGACAGCGGGCGATTCAGCACGATGCCGAGAGCTCCCTTGTCGCCGTGTTCGCAGATGAGCGAAACCGTCTGCGAGAAATTCGGATCGGTGAGCTGGGGCATGGCGATCAGCAGGTGATTCGAAAGACTGGTGACGCCGCCGGCCATATAGGCAAGGAGTCTACTGTGAATTGGCGGGTGCGGTCACGGTTCCGCGGCTGACCTTGTTGCCGTCGAACTCCCATCCGTAGGTGAAACGCAACAGCCGGTACTTGTCGGCGAGTTCCTTCGGGAAAGGATCGAAGGGACTCGCCAGCTTCAATATGTCCGTCGCTGCCTGATCGAGTTTGGCGGAGCCGCTGGAACGCCGGATGGTGGCGGATTCGAGCGTGCCGTCCGCCAGGATCACGACTTCCACATCCGGATTGCGTGTTCCTGGTGCACGCCACGCGGCTTGTGGGAAGTTCATCGTGCCGAGGCGCTCGATCTTGATACGCCAGGCGACGAGGTACGGCGCCACCAGCGCTTCACGCGTGTCGGGCGTGACCCACAGTTCGTCGCGCTGCGGGCCGCGGATTTTCTGCTCCTCGGCGTCGTCGACGCCGAGCTTGTCGCGTTCGCTTTCGCCGTCGGCCTGGACCGGCACTTCGGTCATCTCCGTGAGGCTCGCGGGCGGCGCGAAATACAGGATCTCGGGTTGCGGCGCGCTGGTAGTTAGTGCGCGATTGTCGGCGGTGGCGAGCAAGGCACCCGCATCCTGCGTGAGCGCGGTGCCGTCGGCGCGGCCATTGCGGGCGGTGTACTCTGCCGCCGC
>DATHJZ010000082.1:0-3365 GCA_035286365.1 Steroidobacteraceae bacterium
CACGAAGCGGCAGCGGTCGGCCAGGCCCGCCTTCGCGGCGCCACGGTTGGCGTTGTCCACCGAGACCGGGCTGATGTCGATACCGATGGCGAGTGACGCACCGGCCTTCGCGGCCGCGATCGCGTTGGCGCCATCGCCGCAGGCGTAATCGAGGAAAATCTTGCCCGGCGCCTGTGTCTTGATCCAATCGGCGATGTGATTGGTCGAACGACGGGTGGTCGAGTAGTACTTGAAGTTGCCGTACAGCTTCTCGTAGGTGTCCTGGTCGTGTTTGACGGAGTAATCGCGGTTCTGGTCGTGAAAGGCCAGCTCCTTGCGCTTGCGATCGTCGAGTCCCGACAGCCACTCCTCGCTCGGGACGTGCGCCATAGATTCCAGGTGCTGATGCATTTGCTCGACTGTCACACCCACGGTCACACTCTTTCGTAGTTAGTTGGTACCGGCACCACCAGCCGGTGGGAAGCATACAACCCGGCGCTCAATCGATCCACTGCGCGTAGCGTCGCATCCACAATTCGAGCGCGAGCGGCGCAAAGATTTCACGGTACCAAATCACCCACCCCCTATCGGCTGGTTGCGATATCGGTCATACATCCGCAGCAGCGCGGCGCTGTCGAGCAATCCGCCTTCAGTTACGCCGCAGCACGATGTGCGCCGTGTGGGTGAGCAGATCCTCTTCCGTACGCGCGCGAAATTCCGGCGCCAGTTCGATTCCGGCGAGCTCCTTGCGCTCGGCAGCCGCCGGCAGGATTTCGGCAACTGAAGTACCCGGCACCGCCAACAGCGCGTACAGGTCGCCGTGGCGCAGGCGGTTCTGATAGTGATTCGGCGGGTTCCACCAACGCCACTGCGCTTCGGAAAACTGGTAGAAGTTGAACATCCCGATCGAGCTGTCCGAGTAGCAGAAATGGTCTTTGTAATCGAGGACATGGCTCAGAATCGCGCCGGGTGCGGCGATTCGCACGCACTCTCGCTGAATGCTGCGGATTTCCGGCGCCGGAATGTGCTCGAGCGTGCTAGTCGACATCACGAACCTGACGCTCGCATCGGCCAGTCCGGTGGCACGTGCATCGCCCGGCGCGAGGTAGCGAATTCGGTATTTCTTCAGCAGGTCGGCGCCGCAGTCGGCAACTTCCGGCCAGTCACCGGGCTGCAGAAAGCGCAACTGCCGGATACAGTGGTTCACCTGCTCCGGGCGGCTGTGACGAGCAACATCAAACACGAAGACTTCTTCGGCTCCCGCCTGTGACAGCAGCAGGGGCGAGAGCAGATCGCGCCCGCCTCCGAACTCCAGCGCACGTCCGGGCACGACCGCTCGAAAGCGCGCGACGTGATATTGATGCAAACGCAGCAGGCTCGGGGTGATCGTCTGGAACGCGGTCTTCATCACGATGCGCTGCGCGGCGTTGTACAACGTCTGTCCGAACGGCGCGGCGGACAACACTCGAAACGCCATAGCCTTGAGTTTCCACTTCACTGAATCCACCTTTCGAAACGTCTCAACCACAGTTCCAGCGCCAGCGGCGCAAAGATTTCGCGATACCAGATCGTGCCCTTGCCGGGCGGTTGCAACCGGTACTGCTCGTACTTGCGCAACAGCGCGACACTGTCGATGAGTCCCTTGCCGCTCATGGCCGAGGTGGAAGCAAAAGCATCGCGTACCACGGGTTCAAGTTCATGTTTGAGCCATTCACCCTCTGGATTGGAAAACCCCTGCTTGTCTTTGCGCCAGGTGATCTGCGGCGGCAGCAAGTCGCGCATCGCTGCGCGCAACGCGTACTTTGTCCAACCGCGGCGCAACTTGTAACTGTCCGGCGCTCGCATCAGAAGGTCGATGAGCCGCGAATCCAGGAACGGCAGGCGAATCTCGCGGCTGTTGGCCATCGACATGCGATCTTCGTAGTGGCACAACGAAGGCACGGAAAGTTTGAGCAGATCACGACGTTGCCGTTCCACCAGCGTGCCGTCACCGAGCCCGAGATTCTCGGCGGCCCAGCCGCGCAGCGCTTCGCCTTCGATGGCGAACTCGGATTGCCCGCTGCGCAACGAGGCGAAGCGGCGCAGGAACCCCACATATCGCTTGGCATCGCCGATGTCGAACTGGCCCGCGAAAGTGCCGTTCGCGAGGCAGGCGCCGAGCACACCGGTGGCGCGCAATATGCGCCCGCGCCGCACCAGCGACTGCAGGTAGAAACCAAGAAACTTGCGATACCCGAGCAGCAGCTCGTCGGCGCCCTGCCCACTCAGGATCACCGTCAGTCCTAGTTCGCGCGCCTTCGCCATGAGGTTGAAATGCGCGACTGCCGAGAGCCCGCCGGGCGGCGCGTCGTTGTACCAGATGACCTCGTTCAGCTCGGCAATGAGTCTCTCCGGTGCTATGCGCAGGATGACCTTGTGGGCCTGCTGGCCCAGGTGGCGCTCCATCGCTGCGATGTGGCGCGACTCATCGAAGCGCGGGTCATCGCTCACGGCCGACAGCAGGCGTGGAGCCGGCGCGTCGCCCCGCAGCTTCTGAGTCACGGCGGCGATCGACGATGAATCCAGTCCCCCGGACAACAACACACCGACTGGAACGTCGCTGCGCAGCCGCAGCCGTACGGCGTCGATGAATGTGGCGCGCAACTCGTCGATGAAATGTGGCAACGACATGGCAGCCACGTCGGCTTCGCAGCCGGGCGGTTCCACGCTGGTCACACGCGGCGCGGCCAGCGGCGCCTGCAGGTCGACTTCGAGAATTGTTCCGGGCTCGACGCGGTGGACTCCGCTGAAATACGTAAGCGTTGACGCGTCGCTGAGCCCCTGGAACACATACTGGCCGATCACGTCGCGATCCAGCGCGAAGCGTCGATTGGCCAGCGTCAACAGCGTTTTGATCTCCGAGGCGAACAGGAACCGGCGTTCGTCGGCGTAATAATAGAGCGGCTTCTCGGTGCCGGCGTCGGTGGCAAGTGTCAGTTTCGCGCGCCGCACGTCGAGCCACGCGAACGCTCCCATCCAGTTGAAGCGCGCCAGCGCGCGCTCCGCGCCCCAGGTGTGCAGCGCTGCCAGCAACACCTCGGAATCGGTCTGCGACTCGAAGCGCTCGCCGCCGGCGGCCAGTTCCGCGCGCAACTCCAGGTAGTTGTAGAGCTCGCCGTTGTACGACAGGCTGCCAGCGCCGCCGCGGTATTCCATGGGCTGCAGGCCGGCATCGCTCAGGTCGATGATGGACAGCCGCTGGTGCGCGAGCGCGAGCTGGCCGCGTGCCACATGATAGATCTTCATGCCCGAGCCATCCGGCCCGCGATGTGCCTGCACGCGCGCCGCCGCGGCGAGCAGCGCGCGATCGATCGGCTGCCCCGCCTCCTGCAACACTCCGAAGATTC
>DATHJZ010000083.1:0-2329 GCA_035286365.1 Steroidobacteraceae bacterium
CACGAACTGAATGCCGAGCTTGTACGAGCCCTTGGTTCGACGGAGAAATTCGAATTCGTCCAGGCCCAACGCCTGGTTGAACTGTTTGATCGGCGGAATCGTCGCTTCGCCGACTCCGACGATGCCGATCTCTTCGGACTCGATCAGCGTAATGCGACAACCCGGCAGGACGTTCGACAAGGCCGCAGCCGTCATCCAACCGGCCGAGCCGCCACCGGCGATGACGATGCTGGTTAGTTTGCGATTTTCGGCTTGCACAGTTTGCCGGGACGCGGCTACTTGTTGTTCCGCATGATGACGAAGTGCGCGCGCGCCGGCTCGTCGAGCACGCTGCTGTAGAAATAGCTGGCCCGCATCTGCTCGATGACGAAGTGCGGCGACATCAGGGTCCGCAGTTGCTCTGCGGTGAAGTGGAAGGGCATCTGCACCTCCCGGCCGCCGACTTTGTCGTACGCGATGAAACGTAGTTCCTCGCTGCTCATCGATTTCAGCAGCAGTACGCCTCCGGGCCGGAGCACACGCCGTACGCTCGCCACGTACTCCTCGTGGTTGAAACTGCAGATCGAGTCATAACAACCGCGATCGATCACCAGGTCGAACTGATTGTCGTTGAGGCGTGTCTCGGCGATGTCATCGATCAGGAAGCTGATCGCGAGCCCAGTCTCACGAGCGCCCGCGAGTTTCGCTTGCTCCAGCGCCGTTTGCGAAATCTCCGTACCCACGACCCGGTGTCCACGCTTGGCGAGCTCGATGCTCTGCGAGCCGCTGCAAGCGCCGAGATCGAGTATGTCCAGGCCGTTCAAACCGTTGGCGAGCAAAAACTCCTCGAGGTCCGGGTCGAGCTTGTCGAAGAACCAAGGCCATTTGTTCTGCCCGTACGTCTCGTACATCGCGTGGTTCTTGTGTTCCCACTTCTGCTTGTTCCAGTCCTGGAGCTGGCGTTTGGTGATCATCGCGAGCGCCCTTGTGCGGCAGCGGTCTCGCCGGGTGAAGACCTGGGCATTGGACAATAGCGGTCGATGAACGCCTGATGATCCGGCATCTGCGCCAGATTGTTGGCTACCTTCGCGCGTAGCAAGCTCAGAGTCTCCTGGAGACTCGCAGTCCCCGGTATTCGAGTCGCGCCATGGTGACTTTCCGGGAACACGCCCTGCCCCAACATCACCTGCAACCAGGAGTCGATCCGGAACAGGTTGACCTTGTCCGGCCACACATATCCGTTCTTCCTGAAGATTTCGATCCGGTGCGAAACATTGCGGGGCACTTCCATGGTGCGGTAGTTAGTCCAGAACGGGCTGTCATCCCTGCGAGTCTGCTTGTAGTGCAAGATGATGAAATCGCGCACTTCTTCCCATTCGAACTTGCTCTCGGTATTGAAGCGCTCGGCTTGGCTTGCGAACTCGCCGCTGAAGGGGAAGAGCCGCATCAAGCGGACCAGGGCAGTGGTAATCAGGTGAATGCTGGTCGACTCGAGCGGCTCGAGGAAGCCGGCCGCGAGACCCAACGCGACACAGTTCCGGTGCCAGGGTTGTCGCCGTCGCCCGGTGCGGAATTTGAGCTGGCGCGGTTCAGTGATGGCCGAACCGGTCAGGTTCTTCACCAACACCGAACGCGCCTCATCGTCGGAACAGAAACGGCTGCTGTAGACGATGCCGTTGCCGGTGCGATGCTGCAGCGGAATGCGCCATTGCCAGCCGATGGGGTGCGCAATCGCCCGTGTATACGGCGGCGGTGCCTGCGTGCTCTCCGTCTGCACCGCCCAGGCGCTGTCGGCGGCCAGCCAGTGTCCCCAGTCCTCATAGCTGACGCCAAGCACCTCGCCGATCAGCAGTCCTCTGAATCCTGTGCAGTCAATGAAAAAGTCTCCCGCGACGGAGGCGCCGCCTTCCAGATCCAGCGACTCGATATTGCCTGTCTGGGGAGACACGGTGACCTTCGCGATCTTGCCCTCCACGCGCCTGGCGCCGAGCGCTTCGCTCTTGCCGCGCAGAAACTGCGCGTAAGCCGTGGCGTTGAGATGGTAGGCATAGTTCACGTTGCTCTTGCCAGCCGTAGTCGCGAACTTGCCCTGCTTTGCCGCCTTCCACTCCAGGCAGTAATCCTCGAGGTTGCCACCCAGACCCTGCGCATGTAGTTCGAGCCAGTATTCATGGAACTCGGTCATCCAGGATCCCTGGCCGATGACCCCGAATGAGTGGATGTAGCTGTCGCCGATATTGGCCCAGTTGTCGAACCAGATTCCGAGCTTGAAGGTCGCCTGCGTGGCCGCCATGAACTCGCGTTCGTCGATTTCCATCAGGCTGTGGAAGCTCTTCATCGTCGGGATGGT
>DATHJZ010000084.1:0-17059 GCA_035286365.1 Steroidobacteraceae bacterium
ATGGCAAGAAGCTCACGCTCAGTCCCAAGAGGATCATCAAGGTCATGGGCGCCGCCCGACTGGCACTCGACATGATCAAACGCCAGAACATGGCCAGCATCCGCACCGGCGATGCGAATGAGCCGCCGCCACTCCATCAGGACGCAGCGGGCCGTTATGCCTGCATGCTCGGAATCGCAAAGCACGCCGACTTCTTCCGGAAGCGCCTGGACTACGCGGAGCCCCAGAACCTGCACGATTCCGCGGAGGCGGCTTTGCGCGGCATGTGCCGGCAGCCTGGACCTGCGAATGTGCCGCTGCGGTTCGAAGCACTTCCTCCTGCGTTCGAGAAAGTGCTGACGTCCTACGAACAGCAGATGGAATACGCCTCGATGGAAGCGCGTCAGCAGATCGCCGCTCAGTGCCTGGTGGCGATCGACAATCTGGCCACGATCGCAGCGCACGACGCGGGCGCGGCTGGCTCGTCCTCGCACGCGGCTGCGCCGGTGAACCAGCGGGATGCGGCCATCGTGTCGCTGCTCTGCGCGCACGCCGCCGGGCCCAACGGGCGTTTCTCGCCGGAAGTCGCCGGGCAGGCCTGGACCACCCTGCGCGATACGCGCGAGAAATTGCACGCCGAACTACCGGAACTCGCGGAAGAAGTTCTCTCGGACGTCCTGCGGGAGGTGACGGCGGGCAAGACTTCGATTTCGCCGCCGAGCCTGCTGCAGATGGCGCGCGAGCGGCTGATCGTCAACGAAATGAAGCGCCTGTTCGACCCGACCGACGCCGAATCGACGCTCTGGAACGCGGTCATGCTCGCGACGAACGATCACCCCGCGGCGATCGACGCGCCGATGACGGCGCTCATCGGGACTCTCGCCAAGGAGATGATTCTCGACATCGAGTTCCGCGCCCCGGTGCTGCATGAACACTTCGATTGCGAGGATCATCTCCCGACAATCATCGCGAAGACTCGAGAGAAGCTGATCGAGAACACCGTCGCTGCCGCGGTCGGGCATCTGGACGCCCTGCGACAGATCGAGAATTCCACCACGCTCACGCCTTCGCAGAAGGAAGTCTTCCGCAAGTATGCCGAGGGGAGCGACGGTCAGCCGCCGCGGCGACTCGATCCGGTGCAGGTCGAGCAGATGATCGCGATCGCCGAGCCGATGGCACAACGTGCGGGTGGTGAGCGCGACCCCGCGATCCTGTTCGACAACATGGTCAAGAGTCAGGATTCATTTCAATCCGGGGTGAGGCAGATCCTGCTGCACGCGGAGACCATGTGGATCTCGCGCAGCCTGGACGGCACGGACTCCGAGCAGCGGCTCGTCGAGTTCGCCGTACGCCTGCTGATCGCCAGATTCAAGGACGATCCGCCTCCAGCCCTGATGTACGCGAACCGGCCTGGCACGCCGCGCGGTGACAACGCGGACGAGACGCGAAAGAAAGTTGACACGTCGATCCGGCAGTTCATGCACGCCTGCAACCAGTCTCCGTCGATGCAGGTCGCGAAGCTGGCCATGCTGCTGGGCGACATGCTGCGGGTATTCAAGTCACCGCTCCTCGAGGCAGACGGCGGCATCACGGGCCCGCGTCCATCGTTGAATCAGGTGCCGCCCGAACTACTGGTCCGAACGCTCGCGCATCCTTCCGGCCGGGCTGATGAAGGCGGTTCGCTCGATCAGCGCGGCGTATTGGCGGATTCGCCCAACGCGTCGATCGTGTCGCGCAATTTCGACCCCACCGTCGTGGCGAATCCCGAGCGCCACCAGGTGAGCCTCGAGCGCGCACGCGGCGACGGCGGCGACCGCATGCCCGCGGCGCTGAACCGCGCACTCGCGGGCGCCGATGTCGTCGTTGCGGGGCAGCGCCTGACTCAGGATCCCGCACAGGGCAGCGCGCCGGCGGTCGCGGCCTTCAACGAATTCCTCGACAGCGTTCCCGCTGAAGTCGCGCCGGCGATCGCGGCATGCATCTCATCCAACGCACTGCGCGACTTTGTCGGTGACGTCAACGCCGCGGCGTTCGACCCGCCGGTGGCGACGACCAACCCGCGCGGCTCGCATGAGATCTGGCGGGACCCGGACGGCAGCTGGCTGGTGCGTTCCACGCATGTGAGCTCGCCGCTCGCCCAGGCGGGCAAGCCGATTCACACCGATGGCGTCGTCCTCTACACGCTGACACACCGGATCGTGCCGCCCGACGCTGGCGGCAATCCGCAGATCGAGCTCAGCGATTCGAACGTCGTTTTCGCTTTTTGAAGAATTTCAGCGCAGGAAGAACACACATGCCAAGTGGACCGATCTCCAATTCAATTACGACCTCCGCGCCCGCTCCCGGGGCCGGTCGGGTCGATCACGCCGCGACGGCCGCTCCCGTTCGCAGCAATCTCGCCGGCCATGTGCAAGTCTCGGCCTCGGGTCAGCCGCGGCTGGGTTTGTTCCAGAGCATCGGCCGAGGAATCAGGAACACGCTGAGCCGGCTTTTCTCGTCGCCGCAGAAGTCCGGTGCGCGCATTTCCACGCCGGAACAGCGTCAGGGTGACTTCCGTCAGAGTCTGGACGGCGTCAAGAACGCTCTGCTCGCGAAGAACTCGACCAGCGAGTCCATCGCGGACTCACTGCGATTCGCGGACGCCACGGCGCGCAAGCTGCAGCACGAAGATGGCGGCTCTCTGCAGCTGACGCGCAGTCAGTTTCAGCAGGTCTTTGCGGCCGTCCCGCAGCCCGAGCTAGAGCGCCTGGCGCGAGCACTCGGCAGCGATACGGCTGCGAACGCCCAGGCCCTCGTCTCGGAGAACCCCGCGGCCGAGCACGTCCTCATGGAACTGGAAGCGGCTCTCAACACCGAGATCGAGCATCGCGTCGAGGCGCACGTCGGCAAGGCAATCGACGCGGCGATCCAACTGATGACGAGCGGTGGCACGCCGGCGCGCATCACGGATCATCTGAGTCACGCGTTCGACGCGGCGGTGCCGCTCGTCAGGTCCGACATCGTCGGCCAGGGCGACCGCAAGGATGACGCGATTCGCGCGGCAGACACGAAAGTGCGCCAGCTGATCGTGAAAGGCCTGGACGATGTGAAGGACGGTGATACGCGCGGCGCTCTGCTCGGTCATCTCAGCCACCCCAACCTGAAATCACTGGCCATGGCTTCCGAAGACGGAACGAGCATCGGCAAGGATCTCTCGACCGAGATCGGGAATCGCCCTGCACGTATCGCCGCCAATCTCCAGACGCGCGCGCAACACCTGGCCGAACATCAAAGCACGGGAATCGTGGTCGACCCTCGTGCATTTCTGCGAGAGCTCTCCGGCATCACCGCCGAGCTCGACACGCTGAGAAGCTACGACGTTTTATTCGGCACGGGTTCTCCGTCGGAGCTGGAGGGAATCAAGAAATCCATATCGAACGCGATGGAGGCCACCATCTCCTCCGGCAACCTGAATCTGAAGGACTTGTCCGCCGGCGAGGTTGGCGACCTGATGGCGACATTCGCGGCGCTCGGCTCCAAAGAGGTCGGCAGCAAACTACTGGCCACCGCGCAGAACGAGGCGCTCGGCCAGCACACCCAGGCGCTGACTCAATCGCTGCAGAAGCTCGGTCTCGCGCTGAGATCGCCGAATCATCCCGAAGCGTTGCTGAAACTTCTGAGCAAGGCCGGCGATGCAGCCCACAATCTATCGGACGCCTGCAACGCCTTCAGCGCACCCTCGCCCCGGATGGAAGGCTCACGTGCCACGGATGAGGCGATCAAGCAGTGGCTCACCAGGATGCCCGAGAGCGACAGGCTGGCACTGCGTGACGCGCTGGCCGGGCCTAACTTCAAGCCACTCCTCGAAGACCTCGACGTTGCGGAGACTCATGCCCGCCAGATGCATCAACCGGCGATGACCGAAGACTTCAAGAAGATGGGCCTGCTGCTCAGTCGCATCGAAAAGCAGATCACCGCCGCGGTCGGCACGCCCGCCACTGCGGCCGAGGCTGCTCCGCCCCCGCGGGAGCCGCTGCGGCAAGCCCTGACGAAGCTCTATGGACTCACCCTCTCCGATCAGCGCACGACGCTGAACGCGGGCCACTTCAACGCAGCCCAGACCGAGACGGCTGCATCTGAAGTGGAGCAGCCGCTGAGCACGAACGAGCGCAGTCTGGACACGCTCGGCACACGCATGGTTCCCCACCAGTTCATAGTCGATGCCCGCCGCAAGAAGCCGCAGATCTTCATCGCCGCAGACGGACAGGCTCCCGGCAAATCGCTGATCGAGTACGGCAAGTGGAATCCGACGACGACCGCGGCCGAAGTCGACGGGCTGATCGGGCAAGGCTACGAAAAGTTGATCGCGTTCTGCGGTGGCGATGAAGCGCAGGCCCGGATGTTGAGCAGCGTCCTTACCCAGAATGTGGCCGCCAGCCCTCTGATCGCCTGCATGGGAGAGGAGAGCCCGCTCAAACTCGAAGACGGCACGGTCGGTACGTTCGCGGCGCAAGCTGCGGGCGGGCGCATTCCTGTCGACATCACCCTGTCCAAGGGCGAGAACGGCCGGCCTCGACTCGACATCAGCTGCCGCTATGAAGGGCGGCAGATCTTCATGCAGCCGGACGGCTCTCGGGTCACGCTGAGTCGGGACAGCCACCTGGAAATGAATTTCAGCGCAGAGCTGGGCAACGGGGGGCTACGGCTTCTCGGCGCGCCCTCGTACCGTTTCAATCTGAAGCGCGATGAATTCCAGAAGGACTACGAGCCGCCTACCGCGGAGTCCCTGCGCGAGGCGCAGCCCATGGACGATGCCGTGACGGACGTTCTCAACTACGCCACTCCGCTCGGAAAGGGCTACCAGCTCACCGCGCTGCGCGCCGCGGACACGTTCCAGGGACAGCCCACCGTGGCGAATGCACTCGCCGTCATCACGGAATGCGATCGCGGTGGCGAAGAAGGCTCGAGCCTCGTAAGCCCGGAGATCCGGGAGAAGGTCCAGACGGAAACGACGAATCGCCGCCAAGGCATCCTGAGCTCGTTCGATGGCGCGGCGGCAGCTGCGCAGAAGATCATCGATGCGCGAAGCAAGGCACCCGGCGCGGGCGTCATCTATTTCAACGCCCAGCGCTTCCTCGAGGAAGTGGCGGAGCTCCGCAAGGCACCCGCCGCCGGTCTGCTGGAAGAGGCCGAGCGGCTGCATCGCGAGTTCATCGAGCCGCCTGCGCAAGGCGCCGCGAAGGCGGAGGACCGTCGCACGATTCCAATCGATCGCGAAGTGGCCGTGCATGCAGGCCAGCGTCTCGCGACGGAACGCCAGGCGGCCGCACAGCCCGCTTTCACCCAGGATCTCTTCGGTGACCTGGCCGACACACTTTCCCGGCGCCTCGACACCGAAGTGCTGCCGGGAATGATCGACGCGGTCAAGCGCGGCGAGATCTAAAGGAACAGGAAGGACAACCATGGGCGGCCCAACGACGACAGGCTCGATTTCGACTCACGTTCCGGTCACCGGCGGCGGAAGAACAGACCCGCGCGCAAAAGCGGATCCCTCCCGCATCGGTCTCGCCGACCGCGTCACGACGGCGCCGAGCGCGCCGGCGCGCGCGGGGCTTCTCCGCCGCATCGGCAATGCCATCGCCAACGGGCTCGGCCGTCTGTTCTCAGCGCGGGGAAGCGTTGCGCGCGGCGCCGACGTCGACGTCGAAACGCGGCAGCTCGAGCTCCAGCAGAGCCTTCACGAAGTGAAGGACGCCCTCCTCGCACCGAAAGCGACCTGCGACACCATTCGTGAGGCGCTCGTTTGCGCCGGGGCGGCCGCGCAAAAGATGAAGCCCACGGATGGCGCGTGCGGCGAACTCATCCATCACACGCTTCTGCAAATCTTCGCGAGCGCCAGCCCGGAACAGTTAGGCCGCATCGCAACCCGGCTTTGCAGCCCTGCGCTCGCGGAGTTGCAGTCGGAGTTGGGGCACTTCGACCACGCTCAGCAAGTATTCATGGGATTGGAAGTAGCACTGCATGCCGGAGTCACCCGGACTGTCGAAACGAATGTGCGCAAACAGATCGGTACGGCCATGGACGTATTGATGGCCGGTGGCCCGGCAACGCGCGTGACCGATCACCTGCGACTCGCCTTCGCGGCCGCAGTCCCCCTGCTGAAACCGAGATCGCTGGAAGCCGGGACGGAAACGAACGTGGAGGTCCGCAAGACGATCCTCAATGAGCTCGGCACGCTACCGGACAATGAGGCCCGCCGGATGCTGCTCATGCATCTGCCGCGGATCGAGCTCCGGGATCTCGATGCGACGGCCGAAAACTCGCACGAACCCATCGCGCAGGCAATTCAGAGCGAGATTCGATTGCGCCCGGACCGCCTTTCGGGCGGCTTGCAGTTCCGGGGGCAGCAGTTCGAGCGGCATGGGACGCAAGAGGTACTCGACCGCCGCGCATTTCTGCAAGATCTCTCGCACGTCACGCGCGAGCTCGCGACCGTTCACGAGCATGTCAGGAATTTCGGATCGAAAACGAACTCGCCGCCGGAGCTGAACGAGGTCAAGCGATCGGTCGCGGCGACAGCGCAAGCAGTCATTTCCTCCGGCCGGCTCGACCTCAACGATCTGACGGCAATCGAGATCCGCGAGCTCACGCTGGCGTTTTCGGCACTCGGCGCCGCCGAGGCAGGAAACGCGCTGTTGGTGGATGTACAGCGCGAGATGCTCGTGCAGTGCTGCGCCAACCTCGCGCGATCACTCGAGAAACTGGGCGATGAGCTGATCGCGGGCACAGCCCCGGAGAACGTGCTGAAGCGTCTGACCGAGGCGACCGAAGCCGGCAGGACACTGGAAAACACGCGCAGCGCGCTCGGACAGACCGCGGACAAGTTACGCAAATGGTCGAGTGAAAAGGACCTCATGGCGCAATGGGTCGTGGGCCTGTCGGAGGCCGAAAGGATTGCCCTCCGGGCCGCGCTTTCCAGACCTCACTTCGAGCCACTGCTGGACGACCTGGCTCAGGCGGAAGGCGCTGCGCACACCGGGCGCGAGATGGGCTTGGTCAAGCAGTTGCGCGAGATGGGGAATCTGCTCTCCTCGCTACGGGAGTCCATCGAGGAGGAGCTGGACATTCCGAGGGCTCAAGAGACAGCGCCTCCGTCGGAGCCCATGCGCCGTGCATTGAGCAAACTCTATGGAGTCGAGCTATCCCGAAAGCGAGCGAAACTGAACGCGGGCCGTTTCAACCCCGAGCAGACCGAGGTCGTCGCGAAGACTCTGCAGCGGGCGCTCAGCAAGGACGAGCTGAAGCCGGCGCAAGTGGGCACCCACATGGTCACCGATCTGTTTCGCGTGGATGCGCGCCGCAGAGTGCCGCAGGTGTGGATCGTCGACGCCACCGGCGCCAGCAAGCCACTCATCGACCCCGAAAACTGGCCGAGCGATCTGGATGATCCGGACTACAGCCAGCGCGATGCGCGTATTGCTGAAGGCTACGAACGGCTGATCGCTTTTTGCGGCGGCGATGAACAGCAGGCTCGCGCGCTCGTCGCGCACTTCAATCAACAAATCGTGGCCGGGCTCGACTCGGCCTGCGTGCGCGAGGACAGTCCTCTGCGTCTCGATGACGGTACCGCCGGTTGCCCATTGGAAAACGATCGCGGCGGCGGGCACCTCGCCGTTGACGTGACGCTTTCCGTTGGCGAGAACGGCCGTACTCAGCTCGATGTCAGCTACCGCACGGAAGGGCGCAACAGCCTCGCGCCGGCCCAGGGTGGGACACCTGTCTTTCTCAGCGCTGACAGCGGCGTGCAGATGGACTTTCGCGCGGAGCTCGACAAGAGCGGCGCCCTCACACTGTTGAACACGCCTTCCTACCGTTTCTCGCTGAAACGCGATGAGTTTCAGAAATACTACGCGCAGCCGGACGTCGCTTTCCTGCGTGAAGCGCCTGAAGCACACGCCGGGCTGCAGGATGCGCTCATCTATGCACGCCCGCTCGGTGAGGACTATCAGATCACTGCACTGCGTGCGGCGGATGCGTTCCAGCGCAAACCCACCGTTTACAACGCCGCCTCTGTGATGGCCGAATGTGATCGCGGCGGAGAAAAGGCTGCCGGGCTCGTGAGCCCCGAGGTTCGCAGGAAGGTCGACGCTGAGCTCGAGAACCGGCGCCAGGGAGTTGTGGCCGCATTCGACGGCGCGGTGCACGCCGCCGAACTCATCCTGGTGCATTCCGCGAAGTACTCCCGCGTCGCGCATGACGACGCCAAGGAGTTCCTGAGCGAGGTCAATCGCCTTCACGACATGCCTGCACATCGCGTGCAGGAAGAGGCTGAAAACCTGCACCACCTGTACCTCGAACAGCGGCCCGGAGTGCACTTCCGCGGCGATCGCCGCACCCTGGCCATCGATCGCCAGTTTGCTGCGGACACGGCCCAGCACCTCGCCACGCAACGTGAGGCAGCCGCGCAGCCCGTTTTTGCCCCGGATCTGTTTGGCACCCTGGGCGACACGGTCATCGAGCGCCTCGAGACCGAAGTCCTGCCCGGCATGATCGACGCCGTCAAACGCGGCGAGCTCTAAAAAGGAACTTTGTCCCCACGCGCGGTTACCGAGAGTTCAGCCCGGATCGTGCCCCTATTTCATGGCGCGACGGGCCAGGGACATGGCACTGCGCATCGACAACCTCAGCACCCAGCAACTCGCGCCCCGGCAGGACGACCTGTCCGGGGACCAGACGCCGCAGGACGGCGTCTGGCGTGGCGCGAACGTGCAGGTGACCGCGACGCCTGAAGATCTGCTGACCGACGCGGCGGAGGAGATCACGTTCGAGCACGCAGAGCACGTGGAGTCCCACAAGCTCGAGGAGCGCGAGATCGAGGAAGAGCCGCCGCTCCAGCTGCCCAATCTCGACGAGATCCTCACTTACCTCGAGTCCTCGGGGAACCCGGATCAGCTGGAGAAGCTGAAGCAGTTCGTCGAGGCCCTGAAGCGCAACGCGCAACAGGACAGCGGCGCGAGCCCGCGCGAAGAATCCCGCCGTGCGTTTGGCACCGAGACCGATCAGTTCCTCGCGCTGTCGTATGCCGCGCAGTCGCTCGAACAGGAAGGTGGGCACGACGCCCTGCTCGCGCACGTTCGCGAGGCGGTGCAGGAACTGCACGAAGACTCCGGCTCCCGCATCCGCGCGGACCTCAACACGATCAACGCGGCCTCGAAGTTTGGCGAAGGCGACGCAGACAAGACCGCCGCATTCCAGGCGACGTATCGGGATGCGGTACTCGATGCGCAGGGCCTCGGCGCCATGCTCAAAGGCGCGCTCGAGCGCTTCGGCAGCGATGACTATCGGGGCGCCGTGCGCTCGCTCATCCGTGCGCTCGGCGACGACCTCGCCGCCACTCGCGGCGCTTCGGTGCAACCGAACCGCCTGAACGCGGTACTGCAGGATCTCTATCAGATGGAAGTGCTCGCCACGATGCTCGATGGCTGTCAGGCGCTTTCCACGAAGATGACCAAAGAGCATCGCGTGCCGCCCGCGGTGCCCGGTAACCTGCTGCAGGACCTGGTCTCCGCCAGCGCGGAGCGCTGGAGCAACTCGACCCGCTTCGGCGCAATCGCGGACAAATACAGCGTGCGTCAGGCAACGGCGCGAGTCGATTTCCTGACGCAGCTGAAACAGCTGATGCGAAACATGCCCATCAAGGTGTTCGCCGATACCGATTCCCGTACGAACGTCCTCGATGCCGCACAGGGCGCTCTCGACGACGCGATCGCGCTCGAAGAGGAAAACGAGTCATGAGCTGGATTGCGCAAACGTTCGATGAGCTGGGTCGCAGCATCGGCGTGCCCCGCCTGCTGCCGGACGCGAACGGCCGTCTGTCGATCCGGATCGGTGACGACCGCCGTCTCGATTTCCAGGTGCTCGAGGACACCGTGCTCCTGATGCTCGTGCGTCCGATCGAGGGCAGCGATAGAACGGTCGCGATGCGTCGAGCGCTCGATGCGTGCCACCTTCGTCATGGTTGGACACTGCCCGTGCGCACAGGACTCTCCCGCGAAGGGCAGCTCGTGTTCATCGCGCGCCTGCCCACCACGGAGTTCCGCCCCAACACCGTCGAACAGGCGTTCGATCTGCTCACGCGCCTGCACGAACGCGCGGCGCACGGTTAAGCGCGCGCCATGCCTATCTATACCGGCGTCGAACGCTACAGCCTCGATCGGGGACTCGACAGCATCAGCCAGACCACTCGCCCGGAAGTGCCGCTGCCGGATGCCTCGCAGCTGCCGCCGGCGGAAGCGCTCAACCGGCCCGAGCTGGATCGCGTTCTCCAGCAGCCCACGCTCCGGGAATTCCTCGCCAGGGAGCTGGCGCCGCAGGTCTCCGATCGCCAGTTACTCACTCCGCAGCGGTTCGACAGCACGCTGCGGCAAACCGCGCAGACGCTGCGCGATATGCCTCCGACGGGAAACACTGGCGGGAGCTCGCCGGCCATAGCCAAGGCCGCTCGAGCACTCGCCGAAGAAGCCAACCTACGCGAGCTGCTGAACATGTATCGCAGCGCGCTCTTCCAGGGATAACAATTCTATGCCGGGCTCAGCAATCGAAGGCACGCGTTCCGCTGGCAACTGGGTGCCGCAGGTACATTCCGCGGGTGCCGAACCTCCGCGCCCGGCGTTGGAAGGGCGCACCGTCACGGTGGAGCCGCCGCAGGGTGCACGCAATCCGCTCGTGCGCTTCGTGCTGGGTGTCGCGCGGCTGCTTTCGCGTCTTTGCAGCCGATCGGAACCCACCAACGCGCGCCTCAACGAGGCGAAGGAACGCGCCACGCACAGCGTGCAGCAGCATGTCTGGACCCTGTTCCGGCATCTCACCGTGAAGCCGCAGTCGCCGCGCAGTGCGCAAAATCCTGCGGCCGCGGCGGCTACGACCGCCAAAGCGGCGGGGAAAATTGCCGCGGACCTGCGCAACCTCGCGACGGCTCATCAGGCTCTGATGTCGTCTCATGGAAAGAAGAACGACAAGCATGCCGCCGAGATCGGCGACGGACTGGCCAACGCCGACCAGGTACTTCTGAAAACCGTGGAGGAGATGCTCGACCGCGAGTGGCCGGGCGAAAGCGCCCTCGAGCTGGCGCACGCCCTGCGAAGCCAACACGTGGCGGATGCCCAGAACAATCCGGGCGTCGCGGACGAGAAGGTGCAGCGGCTCCTGATCGGGATCGAGTCACACGTCGCGGAAGTCATCACGCGCCGTGCGCAAGCCACCATGGACCGCGATCTCGCGGCAACACTGCACACGATTCGCGCGAATGCGCTGCCGACCGATATCCGCGAGCACGCCGAGAAGGCGATCAAGACCACGCAGGCCGTGACTGCCCAGCTTCAGCAGCCGAAGCTGCTGTTACCGGTCGGCACCAGCGGCACGCCGAGGAGCGAGAAACCACTCGAGACTCAGACCGCGCAGATGATGCAGTCCCGAATCGCCGCGCTGGGGGCGACCGACGCCGAGCTCGACACCCTGATGCGTCATCTCAAGCCGGCCTCGCTGAGCATGCTGGTGACGAAGGAACCCGGTGATGCGCGCGTCGCGGCAGCCGTCAACAAGGAGATCACGGCACGCATTCCGCGCCTGATGAGGGGCTTCGAGCAGGAGGTCGTCGCCGGCGGCATCGAAAGCACACGCGAGCGCGCCAACACGATTCTCAGCTCGTCGCTCGACATCGAGATCCAGCGAATCGATTCGCTCTATGAAGAGATCATCGATCACAACGGCACGTTCGGCGAACAACTCGATCAACCCAGGCTGGGCGGGCTGCTGGAGCAGCTCGAGGAACAGATGATGGGGCTCAGCGACGCCCACATCCGTCCAACGGGCGCTGGCAGCGAGCTCGCTCACGCAACCCGGACGGCCAGCAGGTTGCTCAGCCCGGACGCCGCGAGGCCTTTGCAGGAGCAGTTGAAGACCCATATCGAGAGGACGAAGGCCAACGCCAAGGCGAGCGTGCTGAGCGTGCTCTACACGCTGGCGACCCATGGCCAGTTCGATCAGGCGTCTGACTATCTACTCGCGTGCAAGAACATGGTGGCCGCCGTGCAGCAGTACGTGCTTGCCACGGGTGTCACACCGGATGAGCTTTCGAAACCCGACCGGCTGCAGCACGAACTGCAGGCGCTCATCAACGAGATCCCCGCGGACCAGCGACCCGGGTCCCCGGCGATGCTCGCGGCATTGCAGACGGCTGAGATGACGGCGCTGCCGCAGGCGCTGTCCGAGGCGGCTGGCCAGGCCCGACAGCGCAACCTCCCCGAACTGCGGGCGGATCTGAGCGACACCTGCACGGCCATGGACATCATCGCCAGGACCCTGAATCCTTCTACGGCGGAAAGCTCCAATGCCAAGCCGACGCGCAGAACGTCGCACACGCCTAACTTCGCGACTGTCCTGCAAGAACGAACGCGAGCGACGCTCGCCAAGCATTTCTCTTCGGCGATCACGACCGAAGGCAAGATCGCGCTGACCGCCAATCACTTCGAGGGAGCTTTTGCCGCGAAGATCAAGGAGTCGATCGAGACGCCGTTCTCCGACAAGGAAAATGCGACGCAGGTGCTTCCGGGCAACATCGAGGTGCCGGCGCAGTTCGTGACGGACGCCAAACGCATCAGTACCACGTACATCGGACCGAATGGCGAGTCGCTGATCGATCGACGCGACTGGGAAAAACTGACCGACCATCAGAAGGAAGAGCGCATCGCCGCGCTTTACCACAATGTGCTGCAGCTCTTCGAAGGCAACGAGCAGCAGACCGCTGCGATCCTGATACTCGCGAACCAGGGAACCGCCGCGGGCTTCCTCGAAGCGGCTCGATTCGAGAGCACCTCGAGTCCGCTGCGACTCGAGGGCTATCCACCCGGCGTCACCAACCGTAGCGACATGAGCACCGATGAGCTCACGACCATCCGCTTCTTCAAGGGGGAAAATCATCACCCGCGAATGGAGTGGAGCTACGAGATTCGTGGCGGAAGGTATGACCTGGTCGCCCCGGAGGGCTATGACGTCGGCAAGACGGTCTACCTGGATCTCAACAAGAGTCGCGCCAAATTCAGCGTGACGGTGGAAGCCGACGTCACGCAGCACAAGCTCACCGTCCAGGGCGCGCCGACCTATGACATCCACCTAGTGCGCAGCCCGATCCAGCGCGCGTTCGCAGCGCCAAAGGTTGCGGACTTTTTCCTGCCGACGTCCGGCCCGCTGTACCGGGCGGCGATCGAACATGCCGAGGCGACGGATCCGGACAAGGTCGGCGCGCTGCAGGCCATGCAGACGATTCTGGCCTGGCGCGGAGACACGTCCAAGTGGGGCTTGCTGCGGCAGCTGTATGACCAGCATCTGGGCCCCGACGCCCCGCAGCCTCTTCCACAGGAAACGGAGAACGTGCGGCGCGTTCGCGAGGACATCGAAAAACTTCAGCAGCAGACGTACGAGATTTTCGACGTGGCGGTGGACGCGGCCCGTGAGCGCCTGAAGCAGGAGATCACGAGCCAGGATGCTCATACGCTGCACGAATTCCTGACCCAGGTCGACGACTACAAGAAAAACCCGGCTCGCACGCTCAAGGATGCCGAAGCGATCCTCGCCGCGTTCCCGCTCTCACCCCAGGCGGCTTCGTCCGCCGAGCATGTGTTCCTGCCGCCGCAGGACGTCACGGCGACTTACGCCGCCTTCAATGGCGCCAACCAGCTCGCGCAGGGCGAGCTGCGCGCCGCGATGATTTTGCTTCTGACGCGGGACCTGCCCCCGATCGCGAACCAATTGCTTCCTTCACTCCACGAAGCTGTGCTGAAGGAAGCGGCTGAGAATCCTGAACCTGTCGATTTTTCGTGAGGTAATGACATGAATTTACGTAATCTGGTCGAAGAGCTCGGCCGTCGTCTCAACACTCCGCTCGCGCTCGACGGGGGCGGCCTCGCCCGCATCATCGTCGATCAGAGTCTGCCAGTGGACTTCGAGCTCGATGAGCCGCATGGGTTGCTGCTGGTGTATTCCGTGATCGGCATTCTGCCGGCGGGGGCCGCGCGCGAGCGGTTCTTCGAGAGGCTGCTGTCGGGCAATTTGTTCGGTGCGCAAATGGCGCCGTGTTCGCCCGCGTTCGATCCTGAGCGGAATGAGATGTTGTTGTGGTTCTCGCTTGGCGAGAGCGCGCACATCGAAGGGGCGGTTGATGCGCTCGAGAAGCTGGTCGCACTTGCCGAGACGTGGCGCAATGAGCTGACGCAGGTACACGTGGGTGGCGATACGGTGGCGGCGGGTGAGCCGGCCGCATACGAGCCGCCGGCGGCCTTCAATGCGTTCATGCGCGCGTGAGTGTCAGTAGTTTGGAGCGGTGCTCTCATGCAGGAAGATGAACGCACGTTGATGCTGCTCCTGGCTTACGTTCATTTGCAGCAGGGGGCCGCCGGCAAGGCCGAAACGCTGTATGCGGCCATCGTCGCGCTGGATTCGGACGATGCCCTGGCGGCCAAGGGGCTCGCCTGGGCGCGCCTGGAAGCAGGCAAGCCCAAGGCGGCCCTGGCGGTGCTCGATGGGATAGTCGGGCCGATGGAACCTGGTGCGGTGGTGCAGTTACTGAGGGCACGGGCGTTTGCCCAGCTCGATCAGATCGACGACGCGCAGGTGGCAATGCGCGCGTTTGGCGCTGCCCGGGCCGCGAAGCGCGTGGGTGCGATGGCAGCGCAGGCCCCGAAACGCTTTTAGCCGGCGGCGGCCGCGAACCACAACCACCCCCACGTTACCAACGTCCCACAGGCCGTAAAGCCGCCAGGAAATCCGCGGCGGTCCCCGCGGCCGCCATGGGACACCAATGAACGCCGCATTCGAAAACGCAACCGCCCGCGTCACGCGCTGGATCCTGCTGGGCGCAAATCGCACCGACCTCCTCCTGGCCTTCGTCATCGTCGCAGTCATCTTCATGATGATCCTGCCGCTGCCGATTCCGCTGGTCGACACGCTGATCGCGATCAACATCTGCTCGGCGGCGATTCTCCTCATGGTGGCGATGTACATCACTTCGCCACTCGCGTTCTCCGCCTTCCCGACCGTGCTGCTCGTCACCACGCTTTTCCGCGTAGGCCTGTCCATCGCGACGACGCGCCTGATTCTGCTGAACGCCGACGCCGGCCACATCATCGAAACCTTCGGCAACTTCGTCGTCGGCGGCAACCTGGTCGTCGGCCTGGTGGTGTTCCTGATCCTCACCATCGTGCAATTCGTCGTCATCACCAAGGGCGCCGAGCGCGTCGCCGAGGTCGGCGCGCGTTTCTCGCTCGACGCAATGCCCGGCAAGCAGATGTCCATCGACGGCGACATGCGCGCCGGCGTGATCGACATGGACGAAGCCCGCCGCCGCCGCGGCATCGTCGAAAAGGAAAGCCAGCTCTACGGCGCCATGGACGGCGCGATGAAATTCGTGAAGGGCGACGCGGTCGCGAGCCTCATCATCGTGTTCGTGAACCTGCTCGGCGGTCTTGCGATCGGCGTCATCATGAAAGGCATGACGGCGGGCGACGCGATGAATCGCTACGCGATCCTGTCGGTCGGCGACGGCCTCATCGCGCAGATACCGGCGCTGTTCATCTCGATCTGCGCGGGCATGATCGTGACGCGCGTGTCCAACGAAGAAGGGACGCCGTCGAACATCGGCAAGGACATGGGACGTCAGATTCTGTCTCAGCCCCGCGCGTTCATGATCGCCTCCGTCGTCATGCTCGGGTTTGCGCTCATACCGGGCATGCCGGTGCCGGTGTTCCTCACGCTGTTCCTGGTCATCGGGATCATAGGCTTCGCGCTCCATCACAGCTCCACTCGCCCGGCGGGTGCGAAGGGCGGCTCGGGAGACTTGTCGACAGTGCCGGCAATGGCGGCTGCGGGCCAGCCGAAGTCGGCCTCGGGCTCGTCCTCCGAGCCGGGCAGCGAGTTCACGCCGACGGTGCCGCTGCTCATCGACGTTGCGCAGAATCTCTCCACGAGCTTCAAGGCAGACGATCTCAACGAAGAGCTGATGAAGGTGCGCCGCGCGCTGTACTTCGATCTCGGCGTGCCGTTCCCCGGCATCAATCTGCGCTTCAGCGATCACCTCAGCGCTGGTACGTATGCGATTCAGCTGCACGAGGTGCCAGTCGCGAGTGGCGAGCTGCGGCCGGACTTCCTGCTCGCGCGGGAAAGCGAAGACACGCTGAAGGCGCTCGGGGTCGAATACGAGACGGGCAGGAAATTCCTGCCGAATCTCGCGGCGATCTGGGTGCCTGCGCGCCTGCGCGACCTGTTGGCGCAGGCCGGCACGAGCACCATGGATCCGACCCAGCTGCTGACCTATCACCTTGCCTTCGTGCTCAAGAAGTACGCGGGCGACTTCATCGGCATCCAGGAGACGCGCTTCCTGCTCGGGTCGATGGAGAGCCGCTTCCCGGACCTCGTGAAGGAAGTGCAGCGCGTGATGGCGATCCAGAAGATCGCCGAGATCCTGCAGCGCCTGGTGTCGGAGGAGATTTCTATCCGCAACCTTCGCACGATCATGGAAGCCCTGATCGAGTGGGGCCAGAAGGAGAAGGATTCGGTGCTGCTGACGGAGTACATCCGCGCGGCGCTCAAGCGGCATCTGTCGCACAAGTATTCGACCGGCCAGAACCTGCTGCCTGCCTATCTGTTCGCGCCGAATGTCGAGGACACGATTCGCGGGGCGATACGCCAGACTTCGGCGGGCAGTTACCTCGCGCTCGATCCGAACGTCTCGCGCAAGCTGCTCGAGAGCATCAAGCGCACGGTCGGCGATATCTCGCGCGCGGCGCAGAGGCCCGTGCTGCTGACGTCGATGGATATCCGGCGCTACGTGCGCAAGCTGATAGAGCAGGATCTTTACGAGCTGCCGGTCATCTCGTACCAGGAGCTGACGACCGACATCAATGTTCAGCCGCTGGCGCGCGTGGAGCTGGCGTGAGGCGGCCGTTGCTCCTGATCTGCGTGAGCGTATTCCTGTGTCTCACGTATGCGTGGCCCGCGGATGCACACCCGGGGCGGCCTTACGAAATCGCCATGGTGCTGCACGGCCCGC
>DATHJZ010000085.1:0-37902 GCA_035286365.1 Steroidobacteraceae bacterium
GAGCGCGTGCCGATCCGCAACGTGCGCGCCATCGTCGAAGCATTGGCGGAAGCCGGTCCGCGCTCGACGGATCCGCAGATCCTGATCGGCCAGGTCAGGGTTGCCCTGGGTCGCCAGATCGTCCAGGACATCGTCGGACTCGCCGACGAGTTGCCGGTCATCACACTTGAGCCAGAACTCGAGCGACTTCTGTCAAATGGACTCACAAATAACGGCGGAAGTCCGGGTTTGGAGCCCGGGCTGGCAGAGCGCTTGCAACGAGGATTGGCAGACGCCGTGCAGCGTCAAGAACGTGGCGGCGAACCGGCGGTATTGCTGACGCCGCCCACGCTGCGCGCGGCGCTGGCCCGGTTCTTCCGGGTGAGCGTACCGGGATTGCACGTGCTGGCTTGGAACGAAGTGCCGGACAACCGCAAGGTCCGCATGGTGACCGCGGTGGGTAGATAGGGCCCTAATCGGACGAAATAAAGACGATGAAAATACAGAGATATCTTGCCAAAGACATGCGCTCGGCGCTGACACAGGTCCGCGAGGCCCTGGGGCCCGACGCGGTCATCCTCTCGTCGGGCAAAGTCGGCGATGAGGTCGAAGTGGTCGCGGCGATCGATTTCGATTCGCAGCGCGCCACGGTCGAGCCCACGCCCAAGCCGCGCGCCGCGCCGCAGGTCCCGGACACGGGGGTACGCAGCGTCGATTTCGCCCGGTTGAAGCGCGCCTCATCGCAGCTGTCGCCGGAAGTCGCGCAGTTCGGCTCGCACGAAGACGATGCGCCGCCGCCGCGCCACGCGCCGGCCGCCGAAGCGTCACTGGCCGAAGAAGTGAAGGGCATGCGCCGCATGCTCGAGGCGCAGCTTGCCACGCTCACCTGGAACGACATGTCGCGCCGCTCGCCCTTGCAGGCCGCGATGCTGAAGGAGCTCGCCCGGCTTGGACTCTCGAACGAGCTCTCGCAGTCGCTGGCGCGCAAGATTCCGGCCGAACTCAATTTCACTGCCGCGCGCCGCTTCGCGCTCGCCACGATCGCGCGCACGATTCAGGTCACGGGCGACCGCTGGCTCGAAGAGGGCGGACGCATCGCCTTCGCGGGTGCCGCCGGCGCCGGCAAGACCACGTTGATCGCGAAACTCGCGGCACGCTGGGTACTGCGCCACGGCCCGCGCCGCATCGCGCTGGTGTCCGCAGACGCGGTGCGCATCGGCGCGCACGAACAGATGCACATGCTGGGACGTTTGTTGGGCGTCACGGCGCATACCGTCTACGACATCGCCGAATTGCCCGAGCTGCTGGCCGGACTCGCCGGACAGCGACTGGTGCTCATCGACACCGCGGGCGCCAGCCCGCGCGACCCGGAGCTGGCGCGCCGCCTGCGCCTGTTGCAGCAGATGCAGGAGGAGAAGATCGAGACCACCATCGTGCTGCCCGCGAGCACGCAGGCAGGAACCATAGACGAGGTGCTCGGGCGCTTTGCACTCGCGCAGCCCACCGCGGTCTGCATCACGAAGGTGGATGAGGCCGTCAGTCTCGGCGGGATTCTTTCCGCGCTGGTGCGCACCAAACTACCGGCGGCGTACGTGAGCGACGGACAACGCGTGCCCGAAGATCTCGAGCCCGCGCGCTCGCACAGTCTCGTGGCGCGCGCGGTCGACATCGCCCATCGCAACAACGCCACGCCGGACGACGAAACCATGCAGCGCAGAATCTCGGGAGCTGAACATGTCGGCACGTAAGCCTGAGCCGAATCTGTCCGGTGTGACGCGCGCCGTGAATGCATCGCCGGTGCAGGTCATCGCCGTCACCGGCGGCAAGGGCGGTGTGGGCAAGACGACAATTTCAGTCAATCTCGCCGCGGCGCTCGCGCAGCGCGGCAAGCAGGTCATGCTGCTGGACGGTGACCTTGGCCTCGCCAATGTCGACGTATTTCTCGGACTCACGCCGCGGCTCACGCTGGCCGACGTGCTGGCGGGCAATTGCTCGCTCGAAGAGATCGTGCTCGATGCGCCGCAGGGTTTCAAAGTCGTTCCAGCTGCCTCGGGCATCGCGCAGCTGGCCGAGCTCGACACGCTGACGCATCTCGGCCTGGTGCGCGCCTTCGGCGACATCACCGCCAAGCTCGATGTGATGGTGGTGGATACCGCTCCCGGGATCGCAGGCTCAGTGCTGCAGTTCTCCCAGGCTGCGCAGCAGGTGCTGGTGGTGATCTGCGACGAACCGGCCTCGCTCACCGATGCCTACGCGCTGATCAAGATTCTTTCGCGGGACCACGGCGTCAGCAAATTCCGCGTGCTGGTGAACCAGGTGCGCGGCCGCGGCATGGGGCAGGGCCTGTTCCAGCGCTTCGAACGTGTTGCAACGCGGTTCCTGACGGTCGAGCTCGACTACGTCGGCGAAATCCCCGAAGACCCGTTCCTGCGCCGCTCGATCCGTGAACAGCGTCCCGTTGTGCAGGCGTACCCGTCATGCCCGGCCTCGGTGGCGCTCAAGACCCTCGCCCTGCGGGCCGATATGTGGCCAATAGCCGAAGGTCCCCGGGGTAATGTGGAGTTCTTCGTGGAGCGCCTGATCCGGCGTCCATCGGTCCGCCTCGAGGTGGTTCGGTGACGGGAGTCAGCGCCTACAGCCAGCGCCCCAGCGCCCGGGAAACCGAGGCGTTGGTGATGCGCCATGCCGAATTGGTGAAACGCATCGCGTATCACCTGGCCGGCCGGCTGCCCGCGTCCGTTGAAGTCGATGACCTGATCCAGGCCGGCATGCTCGGCCTGCTCGAGGCGTCCGCTAACTACTCGGCCGGCCGCGGCGCGAGTTTCGAAACCTACGCCGGCATTCGTATTCGTGGCGCGATGCTCGACGGGCTGCGCAAGCTCGACTGGGCGCCGCGCTCCGTGCATCGCAAGGCGCGCGCGGTGGCTACTGCCATCCGCGAGCTCGAGGCGGAGATCGGCGGCGAGGCGCGCGACGCCGATGTCGCCAAGAAGATGGGCATGAGCCTCGACGACTATCACAAGATCGTCGGCGACGCGGCCGGCTGCCAGATCGCGAGCCTCACCACCGAAGAGGGTGAGATCAATGCCACCGATCCGGATGCGGACCCGTTCCGCGATGTCATCGATGAGAGATTTCGGAGCGCTCTCACCGACGCCATCGCGGGACTGCCGGATCGCGAACGCACGGTGATGTCCCTGTACTACGACGACGAATTGAACCTGAAGGAGATCGGTGCGGTGCTGAAGGTGAGCGAGTCGCGCATCTGCCAGATCCATGGCCAGGCGTTGACGCGTCTGCAGGCTCGCTTGTCAGGCTGGCGCGACCGCCTCGAGTAGCCTCAAATCATGGATATCCTGTCGGTAGTCGGATTCATTCTCGCGCTGGTGGCCATCCTGGTCGGCGCCGTGCTCAAGGGCGCGGGCCTCAAGGCGCTGCTGTCGGCGGCTGCGTTCATGATCGTGTTCGTCGGTACGTTCGCATCGATCTTCATCCAGACGCCGCTGCCCGTATTCAAGCTGGCGCTGAACCGCGTGAGCTGGGTATTCAGGCCGCCGGCGCTGCAGGCCGAGGCGTTGATCCGGAAAATCATCGAATGGTCCAACATCGCGCGCAAGCAAGGGTTGTTAGGCCTGGAACCCATGATCCAGCAGGAGGAGGACACCTTCGTGCAGAAGGGTCTGCAGCTGGTGGTCGACGGATCCGAGCCCGACGCCATCCGCGGCATCATGGAAGTGGAAATGGACGTGCGCGAGCACAACGACACCCGCGCGGCGAAAGTCTGGGAAGGCATGGGCATCTATTCGCCCACGCTCGGCATCATCGGCGCGGTGCTCGGCCTCATGGCCGTCATGCAGAACCTCGCCGACCCGTCGAAGCTCGGCCACGGTATTGCCGCGGCGTTCACCGCGACGATCTACGGCATCGGCCTCGCGAACCTGTTCTTCCTGCCGATGGCCGGCAAGCTCAAGGGCATCGTCGCCGAACAGACGCAGGTGCGCGAGATGATCATCGAAGGAATGATCTCGATCGCGCAGGGCGAGAATCCCCGGGCCATCGAAGCCAAGCTCCATGGCTATCTGCACTGAAGAATGGGGTCAGGCCCCATTTCCTGGAAATGGGGCCTGACCCCATGGCGCGCAAGCACAAACACGAAGAGCATCAGAATCATGAGGCATGGGCTATCCCATACGGTGACCTCATAACTCTGCTGCTCGCATTCTTCGTGGTGATGTACGCGATCTCGTCGGTCAACGAAGGCAAGTTCCGCGTTCTCTCCGACTCGCTGCAGGCCGCATTCCGCGGCTCGCCGAAAACTCTGGAGCCGGTGCAGGTGGGCGAGAAGTCCCGCGGCAGCGGCGCCGACATTGCGGTGTCCATCGTCCAGCAGGCCAACATCGAAGGCCAGCCGCGCCAGATGCTGGAAGCGATAGCGGTGGGCGAGCTGGAGGGCAAGGGCTTAGGTCCCGCGCCGCGCAATGGCGAGGGCCAGGGCTCGAACAGCAACCAGATCGAAGTCATCGTGCCGCCCGAGCTCGCAAAGGTCGCGGATGCGGTCGAGGCCTCGCTCGCGGCACTGGTCGATGCCGAGCTGGTGACAGTGCGGCGTCACTCGTTCTGGATCGAAGTGGAAATCCGCGCCGACATTCTGTTTCCGAGCGGCGTGGCGACGATCTCTCCTTCCGCAGTGCCTGCTTTGCAGGCGCTGGCGAGAACGCTGGCGCCGTTCCCGAACCCCATCCGCGTCGAAGGCCACACCGACAACAAGCCGATCAAGACGGTCTTGTTTCCGTCGAACTGGGAACTGTCCTCCGCGCGCGCCGCGAGTGTGGTCCATCTACTGGCCGACGGCGGCGTCTCGCCCAAGCGCCTGTCGGTCATCGGCCTCGGTGAATGGCGTCCGGCAAAGCCGAATGACACGGCCGACAACCGCAACGCCAATCGCCGCGTCCTGCTGGTGATCCTTTCCGGCACGGCCGACTCCAGCGACGGCAGCCAGCCGATGGAAATGCCCGACATCAATTCGAGCGAGCCCGCGCAGCCGCGGGCGGTGCCGGGCGAACCCGCTGCGCCATTACGGACGACGAAATCGCCGGTGCCCGCCTCGGCGGCCGCGGGTTTGCCGCGCGCTGTGACGCCGTCGACGAACTAGTTTGACGCAATCGCTGGCACGAATCGTGCTCTTCCAGTCTGTCGCCTTGAATTGCGACGTCGGATTGACGAGGAGAGTGCGATGTCGATCGAGAATCCCGATACCTGGTTGCTGGCCCTGCGTGCGGCGCTGCTGCTGACGGCGTTTGTCGCATTTGCCTGGGCGCTGCGCGTGTCCCGCCGCGACACGGCACTCGGCCTCACGCGGCTGTCCGCGCAGCATGACCAGGCGCTCGCCGAAATCCAGCAACTCGCCGCGAAGCTGACCGAGCTCAGCGCGCAGGTGCATGAGCTTTCGCTGCCGTCGCCAATGATCAGCCGCCAAGCTCCGGCACCGGAGCTGGCACAACCGCCCCAGTCGAGCGTTACGCCAAGTGGCGCGCGTGGCTATGAGATGGCGATCCGTATGGCACGCGGCGGCGCCAGCATCGACGAGATCGTCGCGAGCTGCGGCACGACGCGGGCAGAGGCACGCCTGCTGCGCCGCCTGCACTGCGCCGCCGGGGCGCACGCCGCTTGACATATCGCCCGCCGGCAAGCCCAGCGCCCGGCTGCCATGGTGAGTTCACATTAAGCGTTTATTCGTTAAATACCCGGCTCTTCGGACCGATAACCACTGCATGAGTCTGGATCAGGAGTCGACCTTGGTAGCTACCCGCGGCGCAAATTCGGCCACGCCACGTGGCAGCGACGCGGCGCGCCTGGTCGAGGCGTTGGTCGTGGAGCTGGCGGGCGAGAAAATCGACCTGCCGAGTTTTCCCGACATCGCCGCGCGCGTGCGCAAGGCGCTCACCAATGACGACGTGGAAATCGAGCACGTGGTGCGCGTCATCGGCGCCGAACCCGCACTCGCCGCGCGACTGTTGCAGCTGGCGAACTCCGCGGCGCTCAACGCGACCGGTAAACGGGTCTCGGACATGCGCACTGCGATTTCCCGCATCGGTTTCAACATGGCGCGCAGCGCGACGATCGCGTTCGCGATGTCGCAACTGCGCCGCGCCGAGGCCTACAAGGGCATCGACGAACCGCTGACCGAGCTGTGGCAGTACGGCGCGCACGTGGGCGCCGTGAGCCACGTGGTGGCCAAGCACTTCACGCAGGTGAATGCCGACACCGCGCTGCTGGCGGGTCTCCTCCAGGGGGTCGGCAAGCTCTATCTATTGACACGGGCCGCGCGCTATCCCGGACTGTTGCGGGACACGGGCACCTACCAGCGCATCGTCGCCGAATGGCACGGACGGGTGGCACAGGCCATCCTGCGCAACTGGGAGATGGCCGAAGAGATCGTCGCCGCCGTCGTCGGCTGCGAAGAACTGGATCGTAAACACGAGGGCACCACCGATCTCACCGACGTGCTGGCCGTGGGTAATGCGCTCGCTTCGCTCGGACCCGATCCGCGCAGCGACGAAATGCTGTTCCTGGGAATCCCCGCCGCGCGCCGCATGAAGCTCGACGCGAGATCCTGTGGCGCGGCGCTGGCCGAATCCCATCAACAAATCTCCTCACTCCGACAGGCGCTGGGCGCATGACAACCGCGGAAGCCACCTCGACCATTGAAACGCGCGCGATGCCGAACACCGTCGTGTTCGGGTTCGTGAAGGCGCTCGCCGCCGAGTTGTCGCAGGGGCAGGTGGAATTGCCATCGGTGCCCGACATCGTGCTCAAATTGCAGAAGACGCTCTCCGACGAGAACGTCTCGAACGAAATCGTGGTGCGCGTCGTGGGTTCCGAACCCATGCTGGCCGGCAAGCTGATGAACATGGCGAACTCCGCCGCGCTCAATTCATCCGGCCGCAAGATTGCCGATCTGCGCATGGCCGTGGCGCGCGTGGGCTTCAACATCGTGCGCTCCGCATCGCTCGCCTTCGTGGTGGAGCAGCTGCGGAAGTCACCCGAGTTCAAGCATCTCGAAGGGCCGCTCGACGGTCTGTGGAAGAACAGCGTGCAGATCGCCGCGTTGTCGCACGTGATCGCGCGGCGCTTCTCATCGCTCAACGGCGATACCGCCTTGTTGGCCGGGCTGATGCACAACGTCGGCCGCATCTACATCCTGACGCGCGCCGCCAAGCATCCGAGCCTGACGGCCGATCCGCTGACCTACAACTCGATCGTGCGCGACTGGCACACCAATGTCTCGAAGGCGTTGCTCGAGAACTGGAAGGTGGCCGATGAAATCGTCGACGCCGTCGCCAGTCACGAGGACATGGATCGCGAACAACGCGGCCCCGTGACGCTGACCGACGTGTTGTCGCTCGCGACCCTGGTCGAGCGCAACCGGCACAACGGCGATCTCAACGTCGCCGACGAATCGCTGATCAAGGGATTGAAGCGTCTGCAGCTGCAATTGGGTGACTGCGCCGCCGTGATCGACGAGTCCGCCGAAGAAATTGCGGCTTTGAAAGCCGCGTTGGGAGGCTGACATGCCCGCGATGGCGTTAGGGACGACTACCATCGAGAACATCGTCGCGCACGACGCCGCGGCGCTCGAGAAGGATCTTGGCGCAATCAAGCCGGACTCACATGTGGCGTTGCCCGGTGTGCCGCAGATCGTCACACGTCTGCAGCAGATGCTCAGCGATCCGGAGATCGGCATCCCGCAGCTCGTGCCCGTCATCAACTACGAACCGGTGCTCGTCGGCCGGGTCCTGCAGATGGCGAATTCCGCGGCGCTCAATCCGACGCGCAAGAAGGTCACCGAAATTCGCACGGCTGTGATGCGAGTGGGTTTCGACCTGCTGCGTTCGGCCGCGCTGGCATATGCGATGCGGCAGTTGTCGCAGACGCACCAGGTCAAGGACATTCGCCCGCATCTCGAGGCGCTGTGGGAGCGCAGCGCGTGGACGGCGGCGGTGTCGTACGTCATTGCGCGCAAGTTCACGCGCGTGAATCGCGATCTCGCATTCCTCGGCGGGCTCATGCATGGCGTGGGCAAACTGTTCATCCTGACGCGCGCCGCGCATTATCCTTTCGTCCTGCGAGATCGGACCAAGTACGGCGCGATCCTGCGCAAATGGCATGCGCCGTTTGCGAAGAGCATCCTCAGTGGCTGGCGCATCAACGAAGACGTCATCGACGCCGTCGTGCAGTATGAGAACCTCAACCGCGAAGTGCAGGGGGATGAGCCGGATCTCACCGATATTCTCGCGACCAGCTACCTCGTGGTCGGCCACGCCGGGCGCATGCATGACCTGTCGATGACGGTTGAAAAGATCGCCTCGTTTTCGCGTCTGCGCCTGAACCTGATGGCAGTCGAGGAGACCCTGGAGCAGGCGAAGGAAGAGATCGAAGACTTGCGTCTTGCGATCAAATAGGTCTTCGCCGTACAGGCGGGGTCTGCTTTCAAGACTGTATGCGCGTCGGCAAGTCTAGAGCTTGATCCGGCAAATTGGCTTGGCAAACTAGCGGCATAACTAATCCGAATGTTTGACCGCGACCGCGCTCCTGTGCTGTAGTAAAAACAGACACATGCAGGGAGCGTCAGAATGTTATTCCGCGCGTTTGCGGTAATTAATCACCGCGGTTTCGGCGGCCTAAATAAGAGTTAGGGAGCTGTCTGCCATGCGCCACTTAGCCAACCTGAAGTTCTTGCTCGTCTCGCTGCTCGCATTGCTTACCGTTCCTTCCTTTGGTGGCGAGAAGCCAGTGTCAGTGACCGTTCTCGACGGCACCGAAGGCTGCTCGGTGCTCGGTCGAACGACGCCCTGTAGCGAGGTGGGCAGGCTACTCAAAGACAAACTATCGGTGGCCTCGAATCGTCCCATTACTGTCATGGTAAAAGGCTCAGGTGAAGGTGCCGAACGCCGCGGCAAGGACGCAGCAGCCGTGCTCCGGGCCTCGGGCTTCAACAACCTCACGGTAGTAGGATTTCTCACTGAACCCTCCGCAAGGGCTCCCTAACAAATCGCTGGAGCGGACGCGTGAGGGATAAAGTGCCAAGCTCAGACGTCGGCGCGCGCGCCGCTCAGCTCAACCGTTAGGTGACGAGATCGATGGCATCGCAAAACTCTCTCGCGGTTCTGATCTCGAGCTGCTTAACGCTCGGCGCCTGCGGTACGACAAGCGATTCCGAAACTGTCCTGGGTCAGACTGAACAGTTGTCTCGCGCGCTAGAGAAACTCGACTTGTCCAATCCCATTGCAGACCTTGACGCCTCTCTTCGAGCGGGAGATAAGCGGTTCGTGTGTGTTTTTGGCTATGCCGCGACTGCGCCGGGTGTCAGTCAGGCGGATGAGGTCTCTATGCAACGTCGCGGAATGAAATGCATTGAGGGCACGAGCGATGCGTTGGAGAGTGACGAGCACGAGCGTCTCATCGGCAAGGCTACGAATTACGCTCGGTCGTATAACTTGGAGCTCGTGCGACGAATTCGAGATGGCATCGTCACCTAACAAATCGCTGGAGCGGACGCGTGATAGATAAAGTGCCAAGCTCATATGTCGGCGCGCGCGCCGCTCGGCTCAAACGTTAGGCGGCAGCATGACGGCAACTCCAGCCTCCGATGTGCGAGAGCCAGGGATAACCGGCGTCCTCGCCATCATTTACATGCTCTACGGGTCGGGCCTCCTCTTCGCAATTGCCATGCACGGCTCAATTCAAGGGATCGAGTTAGGGTGGTCCGACGCTTGGCTTCCGGTTCTAATCGTGGTCGCTGGCATCGGTATCTTAAGGCGCACCCACTGGGGTCGCTGGCTTGGCTACATGGTCTCCTTGCCGTTGCTCATCGGCGTGCCCATTGGCACGATTCTCGGTGGCTATATGATTTGGCAATTGTCTAGGCATCGCGCCGCATTCTCGAGGGCATACTAAGTGAAGCGCGCGATGCATCATGCACAGGCAAGCGTGCGCCGTCTAACAAATCGCTGGAGCGGACGCGTGGAAGAATGAAGTGCCGAGCTCATACTTCGGCGCGCGCGCCGCTCAGCGCAGCCGTTAGGGCGCAAGGCAATGCCCGTCGTAATTCCGACCGTACTGACTCCCCCGTACTCGTTTCGCTCGCCGATTCCGGGCCAGGAATTCGCGGCATGGATCATTGGTGACGATTCGCTGTCCTCTGATGGCAAGCTACAAGTGGCACGGGAGCTCATTGGGCAAGGCTGTAGGTACGCAGTTTGCTCTGGAACCGACGGTTCGGCCTGGGACGATGCTGTCGATTTGGCGTACATCGAGAGCCATCCCGACAACTCGAGAGATTCAACCGAATTCGTTATGACCACTTGGCACGATGATGAATCGATGGAAGACATAGCGGCGTTCTTCGCGCTCAACACGACGTTCGACGACTTCGTGCCCCGCCTATACGTAGTTGTCGGTGTTGGCGGCGCGACGCCAGTCGACCGCGCTGTCGCGCTGACGTCCGCGCAGCTGGGCGGCTTGCGCCCTAACACCTCGCTGAAGCGCAGCCGTGATCGATAAAGTGCCAAGCCCAAACTGCAGCGCGCGGCGCGCTCAGCTCAACGGTTAGAGCGCACATGAAGCGTCTACTTGCTGCCGCGGTTGCGCTCTCGAGTCTGGTCATTGTTGCCGGTGCCGAGGCTCCGAGCCCCGCGCCGCAGCTGTACCGGGGCGAATACTTTTACAATTTCGAAACGGCAGCGTTCACTCCAGAAGGGTCTAGTGAAGCTTGGTGCGTAAATTCCGCGAGGCTCAAAGACGCGGAACTTCCCGCCAATGCGAACATCGGGGGAACTTCGGGAACCGCTGACATCGTTGTTCTCGGCGTCTTGAGTGCCGAAGGGCACTACTGCAACTTGGGCGCCAGTAAGCACTTTCTGGACATCACTAAAGTTGTCGAGATTCGTAACCGGAAGAGGCGGTAGGTATGCGCTCTAACAAATTGCTGGAGCGGACGCGTGAGAGATAAAGTGCCAAGCTCATACGTCGGCGTGCGCGCCGCTCAGCTCAACCGTTAGGCCTGCATCATGCTCACACTCCGTCGCCTCGCGTCAGTACTAAAATTCCTCGCGGTGTGGGTAGGCATAGTGCTTATGTGCGGCTTCCTCGGTGCGCTGTGGCCCATATTGACCACACCTCGTTCGTGGGATGAGCCAGGTCTCGGCATCGGCATATATATTTTCGGTGGGCTTGGGATTCTCCTCGGCACGGGTGTGGGAGCGGTGGTTGCGTTTCTCTTGTTCGAGCGCTCTGTTCTACTTAAGTCGGAAGCGAAAGCGGGTGCGTCAAAGGCCGCTGACGTAGCTGCGGGACAATGGCCAGTGGCAGGCCTAACAAATCGCTGGAGCGGACGCGTGAGAAATAAAGTGCCAAGCTCATGCGGCAGCGCGCGCGCCGCTCCGCTCAGCCGTTAGGTGGCAGGTTCCATGCCAGCGAACGCTGCACTCTACCTTCCCGTCGATGACGTCGAGCTTACTGACGTCATTCCCAATGCGACGCGAACCGGCGGCTTCCTATGGCGAGCTACCGCATTTCAGGTGCCGATCAAGGGCGGAACCGTCCAATTTAATGTCATGCCGAAAGCCGAGGTGCCGCAGCACTTGGCGCAATTTTCCGCGTATGTCGAATCACTGGATGAAGACGACGCATCGAGGCAAGCTGCGACGCAGGCCATAGCCGCTACGGGTTCAGTGCTGGGCCTCGAGACGCAGCTAGAATTTGAAGGAAACGACGAAATCGGTGAGTTACTCGAATCGATCAATGATCACTACAAAGGGTTCATCTTCATGTTCGACAGCCTCGTGTTACACGGCAACGAGGTATTGGTCGGGCCTCTCAAGGCAGCTGCCACCTAACACTTCGCTGGAGCGGACGCGTGCGGAATAAAGTGCCCAGTTCATGCGGATGCGTGCGCGCCGCTCAGCTCAACCGTTAGGCGTCCGTGGTGCGTCCCCTCAATTGCTGAGGCAAGTCCATGAGACCAATTCGCGAATATGACACGGTACGCATAGTCAAACTGCTCAAAGAGCCGTGCGAATTCACTGGAACGAGTTCGGTGGCGCGAGCGCCTCGCGTTGGTGACGTGGCGATCGTCTGCCACGAGTACTTTCCAAGCGATCCCACTGCAGTTCTCGCAGTTGAGCTTGTTGATAACGAGGGATACACGATTTGGTTTGCCGATCTTGAGAGGGAGGAGTTGGAGCTTGTGCCTTGAATGCTGTCGTGGCGTTCTGTGTTTGCAGCTTTGCGAACTTCCGCCGGACGCCTAACGAATCGCTGGAGCGCACGCGTGAGGGATAAAGTGGCAAGCTCGTATACCGGCGCGCGCGGCGCTCAGCTCAACCGTTAGACGGAAACCAAAGGAGGTACACGTGATACACAGAACACTGGTAATGGCGGCGATGATCACGTCGTTGTTACTTGTTTCCAAAAGTGCTTTGTCTCAGGAAGCGATTCCGGAGGAAGCCAATCGCGCCCTCGCGTTAGCATTCGAGAAGGCTTGGAATACGCACGATATGGAAGTCGGCCTTCGCAAACTGCTCACAGTGGACGTCGACTGGGTCAATGTCGATGGTTACCGCGGGACCGGCATTGAACCCGTCGTACAGGGCCATGTTCGAGTCCATGCGACCAAGTTCAAGGACGGCGTCTTCACCGTTAACGGAGTAAACGTGGCAGTGCTGAACCCGCAAGTAGCCATCGTGCACGTAACCTGGGGAATGCGAGGCGACCGCAACGACGACGGGACGTCGCGTCAACCGCGTGAAGGTCTTTTTACGTGGGTGACCGTAGACGACGGTAAGGCATGGAAGATTCGGGCAAGTCACAACTCCAACAAGAGCGTCGTCCGCTAGACATGTTGCCCACCGAAAAGCCGCCTAACAACCGGTCGCAGCGGACGGCGCTGCGCGCCGCTCAGCTCAGCCGTTAGGCGTCATGGTCTCTCTGCGTGCATCTCAGGGCTCCAATAACAGCCATGTCAGGCTCAGAGACGCGCCATGACGAAGCTCGGCGCGGTGTTGTTTTCGCTTGCGCTAAGCGGGTGTGTTACCAGCGCTGTAACGCAATTGGCTGGCTTGCCAGGTTCCCCAACACACCAAGCGGATCGCTTGGTCGCTGCGTACCAGATGACAGATGGCAATATCGTCCTATTCGTGAAGGGCAGGATTCACGGCGTAAGACGGGAGTCGGAGTTCTCTCTGCTTGTACCCAGAGCCGAGATGGCCAGGATCAAGTCAGAACACGCAGTAACTGTGCACGAAGATCGAGTATTCAAATACAACGCGGTCATTGGTCCGTCGATTGCGTACATGGGTGAGGGGTGGAAGTCCCTCACGATCGTGAGAGAACTTGCTGAGGTAGATCCGTATGCGATCCCAGCCAGTCCTGAACCTGTGCTCTATGAATTTCCGAGGGCTTTAAAAGCAGACAATGGCAAAGGACTTCGAGAGTATTGGGGCAATTCTGTACTCGTATATGTCGAGGCTTACCCGGATCAAAGTAGCTTCAGGCTGGATATCGCACCAGATGCGCAACGGATCAAAGGCAACGCTTCAAAGTGGGTGCCTGCCGCCATGGCTGCCGACATTGTCACGCTGCCGGTTCAAGCAATGTGGACCGCGCTTTTTGTCGTTACGATGGCGGGAGAGGCAACGGCGGAGTCCAGTCACCGGTAGTGTCGTGGCGCCCCCAAGCACATCGGATGCGTTAAGAGTCGCATTGAAGCGCCTGGCAGGAATGCTGCCTAACAAATCGCTGGAGCGGACGCGTGAAAGATAAAGTGCAAAGTTCATGCGACGACGTGCGCGCCGCTCAGCTCAACCTTTAGGCCCCAAGAGATATGTCTCCGCTTGTTTCAACGCTCGAATTCATGGCCACGTTCACCGGCTCTCTCTTTGCCGGCGCGGCTCTATACGTCAATGTCGCAGAGCATCCCGCCCGTATGGGTCTTGAAACGCGTATGGCCGCACTGCAATGGGCTCCGAGCTATGAGCGGGCCACATGGCTCCAGGCACCACTCGCGCTGGCAAGCCTGATTTGTGGCGTCGCTGCCTGGCTCCTCGGTGCAGGAGTAAGTTGGCTCATCGCTGCGCTGCTGGTCGGCAGTGTCGTGCCGTTCACGTTTGCAGTGATCATGCGAACCAACAACAAGCTGCTTGCACCGGGCCGGGACCTTGGTTCCACAGAAACCCGCACGCTGCTGGTTCGGTGGGGCAGGCTCCACGCAGTGAGAACCGTACTCAGCCTGTTCGGCGCCGCCGTCTATCTCTCGGCGCTGCTTTGGACCTAACAATCCGCCGCCGCGGCGCTCAGCGCTCGCGAGACCGGCGGCCTTCGTAGGTGATGGCTTCGTTCCGGAACAGCAACGCGAACAGGACCATGACGACGGCGGCAAACCCGGCCGGATAAATCCAGATCTGAAACCAGTCGTGCTGACCGTTGACGTTGAAGCGGTCTGAGATTGCGCCAGCGACGGAGAATCCGATCAGCATGCCGACGCCGTAGGTCGCCAGCGTGATCATGCCTTGGGCGGCGCTGCGGTAGTGCTCGCCAGCTTTCGAGTCCGTGTAGATCTGGCCCGAGACGAAGAAGAAGTCGTAGCAGATGCCGTGCAAGGCGATGCCGATGATCAGCAGCGCGGAAATGTTGTCGGGGCCGCCATAGGCGAAGAAGACATAGCGGATGGCCCATGCAAGCATGCCCACCACCAACGTCGTCTTGATGCCGAATCGCAGCAGGAAGACAGGCAGAAGCAGCATGAAACCGAATTCCGAAATCTGTCCGATCGTCATCTTTCCGGTCGCGTTGGTGGTCCCGATCTCGGTAAGGAAGAGATTGGCGTTCTGGTAGTAGAACGCGAGCGGGATGCAGATGAGCACCGACGAGATGAAAAACATCAGATAGTTGCGGTCTCTCAGCAGCTTCAACGCGTCGAGCCCGAGCGCTGCGCGCAGCGAGAATGGTCCGCCGCGCGCTGTCGGCGGCGTGGCCGGTAGCGTGAAGCTGTAGATCGCGAGCAGCAGCGACATGACCGCACCCAGGAGAAACGTGTTCTTGAGCGCGCCGGCTGTCTTGGCAGCCGGCGCATCCCAGTGGAACAAGTAGCTGATCACGAGCCCAGCAATGATCCAGCCGAGCGTGCCCCATACGCGCACGAACGAAAACTGGCGCGACGGATCCGAGAGCTGACGGAACGAAACCGAGTTCACCAACGCGAGCGTCGGCATATACGCGATCATGTATGCGAGCACGTACGGATAGAATTGCTCGAAATTCTCGGCCTTGAACATGAGATACATCAGCAGCGCGCCGAGCAGGTGAAGGATCCCCAGGATGCGCTCTGCGTTGAAGTATCGATCGGCAATCAGCCCGATGACGAACGGCGCGATGATCGCGCCCCACGACTGCGTGGAGTAGGCGAGCCCGGTTTGAGCGCCGCTCGCCTGGAAGTTGGCCGCGAGGAATGATCCCATCGTGACGAACCAGCAGCCCCAGATGAAGAACTGCAGGAACATCATCATGCTCAGTCGTGCGTAGATCATGACCGATACGCCTCCCGGCCAGTACCTTGAATCGGAATCCCCTGGGCATTCATGACTTCGTGCTGAAGCGCAAACATCGCGGCGGCAGCTTCGTCGATTGCCTTCACGAATGCCAGCGAACCCTTCAATATCGGCGCGAGTCGCGCTTTGTCCTGTATACGGGCCGGTGGGTACTCGTGCTCAACCACTAGATAGGTGTCTGCCGGGTCGATCGATAGCAGCTCGCGCGCCGCGAGCTGATGGTCGAGCCAATCGACGGTCCGATTTTGCAGATAGGCGAGGGGGTCGTGACGTGCTGTGCCGGGGAGCTCGTGTTCAGCGAGCACGACCTGCTTCTTCCACGCGTTGGCTGCGTCCTCAGGCTTGGGTGAAGGCTTGCCATTGATCCAGTCTCCGCGGCCCATTGTTTGACCGCCATATCCCCACGCCGACACGCCGCGGGAGTCGACGACCTGTCCTTTGACGTGAAAGCCGCCGATCAGGAAGCCGTAGCCCTCATCCTTCAGGTACTGGAACAACGAGCGGGTGTCCTGTCCCATCAGGATGGCGTGCGATGGGTCGTAATGAATACGGAACTGATCACCGACGCCGTGCTTCTCGCAGATGCGATGCAGGGCGATCCAGGGGCCGGGCGCGTACGCGATGTTGTTGTGCCAGCGGTCGAGTATGTTCCACCCCGGCATCGGGCATTGCTCGACGCGGTACGTCAGGCCGCGCGCCTTGGCTTCCTTGAGCAACGGTATGAACTTCTCCTCGAACATGATGAGGTTCTCGTCCATCTCGAGCTTGACGTTGCGGCCGACGAATCCGCATACCGCATTGGCACCCAACAGGGCAGCGGCATCGAACACTCGCAACATGAAATCGTGCTTGTAGGTACGCGCGCCCGCATCGTCCGTGAGCATGTTGTCGAAGTAGCCCAGGTCGGAAAGACCGACGCCGCTGGCGCGCATTGCCTTGAGAACACGGGACGCCCGGCTCTTGTCAAAAGGCGCCCGCAGGTCGAGCGTGTTGGCCACCGGGTCGAGCATCGCGGCCTCGGGGACATCGCTCAGGGTGGGATGCAGCGCGGCCGAGAGCTGGATGTTCGGCGAACCGATGTCCCGTGCGAACTCCAGCCATTCTTCGATCGCAAGGTCCGGATCAGGGTCGCGCCGATCTCGGGGTGTCAGCTCCTGGAACGCTGCGGTCAGTACGCTGAGCTTCATCGGCCGGAGAGCGAATTCTCGGATGGTCATGGTTCCATTCTCATGTAACTGAAGACGGATTAGCTGGCAGATTTTGCGCCAAGCATAGTACATGCCCTCGATGTGTGCTCCCGACGGCAAGAGCGGTCACCGTACGCCTGGGCCCTTGGGAAGCGTAGAGTCCAACTCTTCCTGAAGGTTCAAGATTCATGGCAGCACACAGATTCAATCGAGACAGGCGCCACCTAACAAATCGCAGGAGCGCACGGATCGCACTCACGGTGATCCTGACTCTGACAGCGTTCCCGGCGTTGGCGTGCTCATTTATCGGCTATAAGGTCTTCGCGCCGGATTCGAGCACTTTCAAGCCCAAGTACGATAAGAACGATAAGCGGGTGTCGATGCCTGCGCCGGTACCCAGAATCATTTCCGTGCAGCGAGGAACGACATTGTCCGGGGCCGAGTGCACGGACATGGGACTGCTCGAGGTTGACCTTGCGTGGCCAACGGACTCTGCTTACGCACTCGACGAGGTCGGCTTCTACTTTCGTGTCATCTCCGCAGCGGAAGACGCGGACTCGATCTTCCCTGACAGGCCAGTAACCGGAACGGTTGCGCGCAACCGGATACTGCTTTCGTGGCCGGATGGACACCCATCACGGCAGCGAGCGTTGGACCTCAAGGTCGAGGTGTTTGCTGTAAACGAGGGGCTTCAAGTTGGTCCTTCGGCATACTTTGATCTCAAGGTGCTGCCCGGCGAGCATCGTGGGCCACCGCTTGTGCCAATCGGCTAACAATCAGTCGCACAGGAACTGGAGTTTTCCGGGGGATCTATGACGAAATCCAGCACGATAGTTTGCCTTTGCCGGTCCAGCCTGATACTAGGCGCGCTGCTTGCGGGCGCATCGCAAGCCGCTGAGCCAGGCGAGCGATCGGAACTGATCGCATTGAGCAACGCATGGATTGATGCAGAAGTCGGTCACGACAAAGCAGCCCTCGAGCAGATTCTGAATGAACGTTTCCTGGCGACGTTTGCGTCTGGCAAGACGATCGATCGAACGGCGTACATCGATTGGATCCTGAAGACGGACATTGAGCCGTTCAAAGTCTTGAACGACTCCATTGAAATTCATGGTGACACCGCGGTTGTCATCGCCACCACGACCGATCACAAGATCAAGTTCACGTGGATAGCGGTCAAGAAAGAGGGCCGATGGCGAGTCATCTCTGAGACGTTTTCCAGAATCTCCAGTTAGACCCGGGGCTCCGGGCCCCGAGCCGGCTGCCGCCAACGGCTTGGACTCGCTGAAATCCGCGATCTCTTCCCCGCGGCGCGCGAGCATCACATACTTCGGCGCCGGCCCCCGGCGAGCCATATATAAGAGTGCCCATGACCCCCGAAAACGTCCGCACCGCTGCCGACGCCCGCAAGATCGTCGAGGAACGCAAGCTCGACCACATCAAGGTCGGGGTGTTCGACAACGACGGCATCATGCGCGGCAAGTACATGGGCCGAGACAAGTTCTTCTTCGCGCTCGACAAGGGTTTCGGCTTCTGCGACGTGGTGCTGGGCTGGGACTCGAACGACCAGCTCTACGACAACGTGAAGTACACCGGCTGGCACACCGCCTATCCGGACGCACCGGTCCGCGTGCTGCCCGACACCTGTCGCCCCGTGCCCTTCGAAGGCGACATGGTGATGTTCCTCGGCGAATTCGCCGAGCAGGCCGAATCCGTCTGCCCGCGCGCGACCTTGCGTCGCGTGCTCAAGAAAGCCGACGAGATGGGTTACGGCGTCAACGCCGCCACCGAATTCGAATTCTTCATGTTCAAGGAGACCCCGGAGACCATCCGCGCCAAGGGATTCCGCGACCTCACTACCATGACGCCGGGATTCTTCGGCTACTCGGTGCTGCGCAGTTCCGTGCATTCGGAGTTCTATCACCAGCTCATGCAGATGTGCACCAGCCTGCGAATTCCGCTCGAGGGACTGCACACCGAGACCGGTCCGGGCGTGCTCGAAGCCGCCATCCAGTATTGCGAGGCGCTCGAAGCCGCCGACCGTGGCGCCTTGTTCAAGACCTACACCAAGATTCTCGCTCAGCGAAACGGCATGATGGCGACGTTCATGGCGAAGTGGTCAAAGGACTGGCCAGGGCAGAGCGGTCACATCCACACCTCGCTCAACCGCAAGGAAGGTGGCAAGTCGGCCTTCCATGACACCACCAAGCCGCACAACATGTCGGATGAGATGCGCTGGTACGTGGGCGGTCAGCAGAAGCTGATGCCGGAGTTGTTAGCCATGGTGGCATCGACCGTCAACAGCTACTCGCGCTTGATCCCGGGATTCTGGGCGCCGACCAATGCGACCTGGGGTGTGGAAAACCGCACCTGCGCGCTGCGCGTCATTCCCGGCGGCGCGTCGAGTCAACGCGTCGAGTACCGCATCGCCGCCGCCGACATCAATCCGTACCTCGCGCTGGCCGTGGCCATAGGCTCAGGTCTGCATGGCATCGAGAACAAGATCGAGCCGGATCCGGCGGTCGAAGGCAATGCCTACGACAAGAAATTCCCCAAGACCCGCTCGCTGCCGCGCACGCTCACAGAAGCCTCCGAATGGCTGGAGAAATCCAAAGCCGGCCGCGCGTTGTTCGGGGACGCGTTCGTCGAGCACTTCGCCGCCAGCCGCGAGTGGGAAGACCGCGAATTCCGCCGCGCCATCACCGACTGGGAACTGGCGCGCTACTTCGAGATCATCTGAATGGGCGGCATCCAGAAAACGATCAGTCCCGTCGATGGACGCGTGTATGTCGAGCGCGTGCTCGCCACGCCGGAAGAGATCAACGAGATCCTGCGCACGGCAAGACATGCGCAGGCGGCGTGGCGCACTGTACCGCTGTCAGAACGTGCGCAGATCCTGACGGCGTTCTGCGATGAGTTTGAAAAGCGCCGCGACAAGATCGCCGAGGAGCTCACCTGGCAGATGGGCCGTCCATCGCGTTACGCGCCGAACGAAGTGCGCGGCACGCTCGAGCGCGCGCGCCACATGATCGCGATCGCCCCGCAAGCTTTGGCCGATCTCGACGCCGGGCCGAAAGAGTCGTTCAAGCGCTTCGTGCGGCGCGAACCGCTCGGCGTCGTGTTCACGGTGGCGGCGTGGAACTACCCGTACCTGATCGCGGTGAACAGCGTGGTGCCGGCGCTCATGGCGGGCAATGCAGTCGTCCTCAAACACTCGGCACAGACGCCGCTCGCCGCCGAGCGCTTCGCCGAATGCCTGGACGCCGCGGGTCTGCCCAAGGGCGTGTTCCAGGTCGTGCACGCCTCGCACGAGGACACCGATCGCATCGTGCGGGATCCGCGCGTGGACTTCGTCGCGTTCACCGGCTCCGTGGCCGGCGGCCATGCCGTGCAACGCGCCGCGGCCTCGCGTTTCATCGGCGTCGGCCTCGAGCTCGGTGGCTGCGATCCGGTGTACGTGCGCCACGACGCGAATCTCGAGCACGCCATCGAGAACATCGTCGACGGTGCGTATTTCAATTCCGGGCAATCCTGCTGCGGATTGCAGCGCGTGTACGTTCATCACGGCGTGTACCGCAAATTCACGGAAGGGTTCATCGAGCTCACGCGCAAGTACGACCTGGGCGATCCGATGGAGCAGGGTACGACGATGGGTCCGCTGGTGCGTACCGCCGCGGCCGATGGTGTGCGCAGGCAGATCGACGCTTCCATCCAGGCGGGTGCCAAGCCCGCGCTGTCGGAATCCGCGTTCGTGAAATCGAAGGCGGGCACGCCCTATCTTGCGCCGCAGGTGCTGCTGGACGTCGATCACCGCATGCCGGTGATGCGCGAGGAGATCTTCGGGCCCGTCGCTGGCATCATGAAAGTGAGCTCGGATGACGAAGCCGTGGATCTCATGAACGACAGCGACTTCGGCCTGACCGCTGCCATCTGGACCGAAGATGCGGATGCGGCGCTGACGCTCGGCGAGCGCGTGAACACTGGTACCTGGTTCATGAACCGCTGCGACTATCTCGACCCCGCGCTCGCCTGGGTGGGCGTCAAGGATTCGGGACGCGGCTGTACGCTGTCGGTCGTGGGCTACGAACATCTGACCCGTCCGAAATCCTTTCACCTGAGAATGAAGACATGAATGCGCCCATGAAAGGCAGCTGGAACTATCCGACGACGATCTGGACCGGGCCGGGCCGCATCCAGGAGCTGTCGCGCGCCTGCGAGCAGTTAGGCATCGTGCGGCCGTTGATCGTCACCGACCAGGGGCTCAAGGATTCGCCGATGATCCGCAATGCGCTGATGTTGCTGCCGATGGCGAAGTTGTTTGCCGACGTGAAGGGCAACCCCGTGGCCGCCAACGTCGAGGCGGGACTCAAGGCCTATCACGCCGGTGCGCACGATGGCGTCGTGGCCTTCGGCGGGGGCTCGGCGCTCGATGCCGGCAAGGTCATCGCGTTCATGTCGGGCCAGACGCGCCCGCTGTGGGATTTCGAAGACGTGGGCGACTGGTGGACACGCGCCGATCCGGCCGGAATCGCGCCTGTTGTCGCGGTGCCCACTACATCCGGCACGGGCAGCGAAGTCGGGCGCGCCGGCGTCATCCTCAACGAGGAAACCCATCAGAAGAAGATCATTTTCCACCCGAAAATGATGCCGGGCATCGTGATCGCCGACCCCGAACTCACCGTGGGCCTGCCGCCGAAGATCACCGCGGCCACGGGTTTTGACGCGTTCGTGCATTGCTTCGAGGCGTATTGCGCGCCGGGATTCCACCCGCTGGCCGACGGCGTGGCGCTCGAGGGGATGCGGCTCATCAAGGTCTATCTACCGCGCGCGGTGAAGAACGGCGGCGATCTCGAGGCTCGTTCGCGCATGCTGGCCGCGGCCAGCATGGGTGCGACGGCCTTCCAGAAGGGCCTGGGCGCCGTGCATGCGATCGCGCACCCGGTGGGATCGTTCTTCGATACGCACCACGGATTGACCAACGCTGTGATCACGCCGTATGTGATCGTGCACAACCGCGAGGCGATCGCCGAGCGCATGAAGCTGCTCGCGCGCGTGCTCGAGCTGCCGAAACCTGGCATCGATGGTGTCCTGGCGTGGGTGCTCGAATTTCGCAAAGAACTCGGCATTCCGCATGCCTTGTCGGACATTGGCGTGACGCTGCGCAATCCGGAGGAGATCGGACGGGAAGCGGCGATCGATCCGTCCGCCGGCGGCAATCCGATTCCGGTCGACGCGCCGACGCTCGAGCGCATATTCCGCTCGGCGGTGAAGGGCGACCTGTCGCTCAAGAGTTGACGCTTGGCCCGCATCCTCATCATCGATGGCAATACCGCGGAGACGCGCGCGAAACACGTATCGGTCGGCGGCATTGCGTCCGGCGACGGCTATGCCGCCACGCTCAAACGGCTGAAGCCCGGCATCGAATGCGACCTCGTGCACCCCGCGGACGAGGCGCCCAATTTGCCCAACGGCGTCGCGATCGGTGACTACGCCGGTGTCGCGATCACGGGCTCCGCGCTGAACATCTATTCGCGCGAGCCGGCCGTCGAGCGGCAGATCGATCTGGTCAAGGCGGTGTTCGCGGCGGGCGTGCCCTGTTTCGGCAGTTGCTGGGGTCTGCAGGTCGGTGTAACCGCGGCCGGCGGCAGCGTCGTGCGCAATCCGCGCGGCCGCGAATTCGGCTTCGGCCGGCGGATCACGCTGACCTCGCCGGGGCGCGATCACGCCATGTTCCAGGGCAAACCCGAGGTGTTCGAAGCCTGCACCGTGCACGTCGATACGGTAGATAGTCTGCCGCCGGGCTCCACGCCGCTGGCGCACAACGACATGGGCCTGCAGGCCGCCGAGATCCGGCACAAACACGGCGTGTTCTGGGGCGTGCAATACCACCCGGAATACAGCTGCGCCGAGATTGCCGCGATGGCGCGCCGCTATGCCGAGACATTGCTGCGCGATGGACTGGTCAGGGACCAGGCCGAGCTCGATGCGCTTGCGGCAGACTTGCAGGCGCTCAACGATCATCCCGAGGATGCACGCTTGGCCTGGCGGTTCGGCGTCGGCGTGTCGATCACCGATCCGGCCATCAAGCTCGCCGAGCTGCGAAACTGGCTCGAGAAGCAGGTGCTGAAGTAGCGTCTCAATGAGCGTGCGACGAATCCTCGCCGCGCTGCTGTGCGCGCTGCCGCTCACCGCGTGTGTCTCGAGCATTCTTGCGCACAAGATCGTGGCGCCGCCCAACAAGAGCGGAATCAGGCCGCTGTTCGCGGATTCGCAGCTCATCAAGCGCGCGCCGGACGCGTTCGCGGCGCAGTGGATGGTCGACGTGCCGCGGCCGCGTGCCAGGATCTCGGTCGCGTCGATCGAGCCTGGGGACTACGGTTTCGACTACCAGCTCGAACTCGAGTACGCGGACGGCAAGGCTCCCACCATCCACAAACTCACTGCCCACTGGCGTCAGGAGGGGCAGGTCACGCGTTCTGCGCCGCCGCGCGGCACGATCGTGCTGCTGCACGGTTACCTGCAGAACAAGAACTACGTGGTGCCCTGGGCGATCCGTCTCGCGCAGGCGGGTTACCGCTGCGCGGTGGTGGACCTGCGCGCGCACGGCGCGTCGACGGGCAAGCACATTTCATTCGGAGCGTTCGAGTCGCACGACCTCTCGCTCGTGATCGACGACCTTGGTCGCCGCGGCTGGGATGTGTCGCGCGTCGGTCTGTTGGGCGTCTCCTACGGAGCGTCGGTGGCGCTGCTGACGGCAGGACACGACGCGCGTGTGACGTCGGTCGTTGCCTTCGAGCCGTTCGCGTCGGCCGAAACAGCGATCCCGGAGCTGATGCGCAGCGCCTTCGCGCACGAGGCGGCGGGCATCTCCGATCGTCAGTTCGCGCGCGCCTATGTCAAGGAGGCGAAGATCGCGCGCTTCGACTGGGCCGATGCGGATATTCCGAAAGCGCTGTCGCGAACCCGGGCGCCGGTGCTGTTCCTGCATGGCGAAGCCGATAGCTGGCTGTCGCCCGATCACAGCCGCGCGCTGCTGAAATCCGCCCCGCCGGGCAGCCGGCTCATTCTCGCGCCGCGCGACAACCATGTATCGCTGCCTTTGCAGATCGAGCCGTTCGAGAAGGATGTGCTCGCCTGGTTCGACGCGGCGTTCTAGCCGCGCACGGAAGTCCCCGCGGCAGGCGGCCCAAACCAGGTGGTTAGCGCGTCAACGAGCCCGAGCGGCCCGTCTCCCACCCACGCTACATATCCATCGGGCCGGATCAACGCGGCCGTGGGAGCAGTAACGGCCCCGATTGCCGGAAGCTCCCACGTGCCAGCGAACTTGGCGTCGACCAGCTGAACCCGATCTGCCCATGGAGTGATGTCGAAGGCGCCGGGCCCAAGATTCAACAGCACCGGCCGGGCCGCGTGCAGCAGCGTGAAGACGCGCAGCGGACCGTTCATGGTGACCAGATCGAGATCCGGCACGCGGCGTCCGGTCAGCGGATGTCGATTGTCGACGGGGCCGATCTCGTAATGAACGCCCAAGCCCGACATCTCCGCGGCGAGTCGTTTGCGGGGCTCGTCCATCTTGAGGAGCTCGGAGGCGATGTCGCCCAAGGCCTTGGTGCGTTCGTCGGTACGCCGCAGCGCGACCAGCGCCATCGTGTTGCGCAAGACGCGGGCTGCGACCGGATGGCGCTCGGCGTGATAGGTATCGAGCAGGCTATCCGGCGATGTCTGCTTGACCACCTGGGCCAGCTTCCATCCCAGGTTCACCGCATCCTGCACGCCGATGTTGAGTCCCTGTCCACCGATGGGCGGGTGCACGTGCGCGGCGTCGCCAGCGAGAAGAACGCGCCGGTCGCGATACGCGGCAGCCTGGCGCGTCATGTCGGTGAAGCGGGAGATCCAGGTGGGACTGTGGATTCCGAAGTCAGTCCCGTAAGTTGCGATGAGCGCTACGCTGACATCGCGCAAGGTCGGCTCGGTATCGGGTCGCAGCTCCCGCTCGGTGAGCACGACGCGTAACACTCCGCCATCGCCCTTGGCGATCCCATGCGCGCCGTACGCATCGTGGTGAAATCCCCACTTCGGCTCCTCGGACATCTGCACTTCAGCGATGAGCCAGCTCATCGTCGGATCCCACCCGGGAAACCCGATACCGGCTGCCTTGCGGATCACGCTGCGGCCGCCGTCGCACCCGACTAGATAGTCGGCGCGCAGTAGCTCGCCACCTGCAAGCACGACGTCGACGCCGGTGTCATCCTGCGAGAACCCCGACACGTCACGGCCGCGATAGATCGGTACGCGCAGCTCGCCGACCCACTCGGCCAGGATGCGCTCGATGTGGTTCTGCCCCAGTCCAAGGATGTAGTTGTGCCGCGTGGGAAAATCGCCGATGTCCAAAGGGATGTGGAAGTGCACGCCGGCCGTATGCTTCTCCCCCTGGGAGACAAACCGGGCGGCGATACCGCGCTGATCGAGCACCTCGATCGAGCGTGAGTGCAGGCCACCGGCGCGTGCGCCGGCCAGGTCCTGGTTGGCGCGCCGTTCGACAATGGCAACGTCGATACCCGCCAATGCCAACTCGCCCGCCAGCATCATTCCAGTAGGTCCACCTCCGACAATCACCACCGCATGCTTGGTCGGCATTTCGTGACTCCTGTTTCCGCCGGTCCTGGCGTAGGCGGGCGACTCTGCCGCACGACCCGGGGATTCCAGCAAGCCCCCCGGCGAGGCATACTCTGAAGGTGCCCGGGAGCAGGTGCCTGTCGCCGAGCGCGACTGAGGAGGGTGCCGAGCCGCCCAAAAAAACTCAGATTTGTCACGAGCTTGCAACGATTTCATGGCGCACTACACCAATGAAAATCATGCTGGTGACGGATGCTTGGGAGCCGCAGGTCAATGGCGTGGTGCGCACGCTCAAGACCACCGCGCGCGAGCTGACCGCCATGGGGCACGAAGCGCGGTTTCTCACGCCGCTCGAGTTCCGCACGCTGCCCTGTCCTACCTACCCGGAAATCCGCCTCTCGCTGTTTCCCGGCACGGGTGTGAAACGCAAGATCCGGGAGTTCGATCCCGACGTGTTGCACATCGCCACCGAAGGGCCGCTCGGCATGGCCGCGCGGCGCTTCGCGCTGCGCAACGACTTTCCCTTCACCACGGCCTACCACACGCGTTTTCCGGAGTACGTGCACGCGCGCCTGCGGCTGCCGCTGTCGTGGAGCTATGCGTGGTTGCGTCACTTTCACGGCCCTTCCCGCGCCGTCATGGCCCCGACGCAGGTCGTAGTCGATGACCTGGTCGCCAACGGGTTCGAGCGGGTGAGGCTGTGGTCGCGGGGCGTGGACGCGGACATTTTTCATCCGCAGAAAGCCAGGCGCCTGGACAGTGCGCCGCCGATTTTCCTGTACGTCGGCCGCGTCGCTGTCGAGAAGAACGTCGAGGCGTTCCTCGAACTCGACCTGCCCGGGTCAAAATGGGTCGTGGGTGCGGGCCCGGCGCTCGAACGCATCCGCGCGCGCTTCCCCAAAGTGAACTATCTCGGCCTGCTCGATCGCGAGGAACTGGCACAGGTGTATGCCTCGGCCGATGTCTTCGTATTCCCGAGCAAGACCGATACCTTCGGGCTCGTTTTGTTAGAGGCCATGGCCTGCGGGCTGCCGGTGGCGGCGTATCCCGTGACCGGCCCGCGCGACGTGATCGGCGATTCCAGTGCCGGTGTGCTGCACGAAGATCTGCGCACGGCCTGCCTCGGCGCCCTGAAACTGCGGCGTGAGGACGCGCTGGCGCGCGCGCGACTGTTCACCTGGCGGGCTGCCACCGAGCAGTTCTTCGGCAATCTGCATCCGCGCAAGCGCGCCGAAGCGCTGCCGGCCTTCGCGTGATTCCTTAGCTCAAACAAACAGTTGCGGTTCATGCACTGAACGTGTGCCGGCATACCCGGCGAACGGCGCAACGCTCGTTGAGCGTTTCTCTTGCGGGCCATCCAAGGGCTCGGCCTATACTCGGCGCCGGTCGGGAGTGGATTCATCTGTCTGCGCCCGCTGAATAAAAAAAATATCCGGGGAGTAACGCATGAGCGATCAAGGTTCATCCGGCGGCGTCAGTTACAAAGAGGTCGGCGCCGACTATTTCGAGAAGCGTGGGCTGAAACGCTACGCAAAGGTCTGGTCTCTGTGGGCGCTGGGTGTCGGCGCGGTGATCTCGGGTCACTACTCGGGCTGGAACTTCGGCCTCGCCAACGGCTTCGGCTCGATGCTGGTCGCGCTCTTCATCATCGCCGCGATGTACTGGGGTCTCATCTTCAGTCTCGCCGAGATGTCACCCGCATTGCCGCACACCGGTGCCGCCTATTCCTTCGCACGCAGTGCGATGGGACCCTGGGGTGGCATGTTCACCGGGCTTGCGGAGAGCATTGAATACATCCTGACGCCCGCGGTCATCGTGTTCTTCATAGGCTCCTATCTCGGTACGATCTTCGGGACCGGGCCTGAATTTCAACCGCTCTGGTGGTTCGGCGCCTACATCCTGTTCCTGCTGCTCAACCTGCTGGGTGTCGAGCTGTCATTCCGTGTATCGGTCGGTGTGACCGTAGCGGCGCTGCTGATCCTCGCCGTGTTCTGGGTAAGCGCGCTTCCCAATATCGACTTCAACCACTGGGCGTTGAACATCGGTGTCGGTGAAGACGGCAAGGCAATGGAACTCGCAGACGGTGGCGGCTCTTGGTTCCCGTTCGGCTTGAAAGGCGTACTGGCAACGCTGCCGTTCGCGGTGTGGTTGTTCCTGGCCATCGAGCAGCTGCCACTGGCCGCAGAGGAATCCGCCGACCCGAAGAAGGACATGCCCAAGGGTTTGATCCTGGGAATGTTGACGCTGATGTGCTCGGCACTGTTGATCACTTTCCTCAACGCCAGCATCGGCAAGGCCGACGGCATGCATGGGTCGTTTTCGCTCTCGACCTCGACCGAACCGTTGCTCGACGGCTTCCGTGTGATGTACGGCACCGGCGCAGCGAAGACTCTGGCCTTCCTCGCGGTGATCGGACTGATCGCGAGTTTTCACACGATCATCTACGCCTACGGTCGGCAGATATATTCGCTCGCGCGCGCGGGCTACTACCTGCCGTTCATGTCGCTGACGAACGCGAAGAAGACTCCGCACATGGCGTTGTACGCGGGCTCGGTGCTCGGCTTCGCGACGATGTTGATCCTGTGGTTTGCCGTGAAAGGCGATGCAACCAAGAGCAACGCCGTGATCGGCGGCACTCTGCTCAACATGGCGGTGTTCGGCGCGATGATTTCGTACGCCATGCAGGGTCTGTCGTTCATCGTGCTGCGCAACAAGATGCCCAACATCATCCGACCGTATCGCAGCCCCGTCGGCGTTCCCGGCGCGGTCGTCACGATCGTCGTGGCTTTGGTGACGCTGTGGTACCAGCTGCAGGATCCGGTCTATCGCGGCGCCGTGCTCTACGTTGCCGGTTTCTACGTGCTCGGCATTCTCTACTTCGCGCTCTACGGCAGGAATCAGCTCATCCTGTCGCCCGAGGAAGAGTTTGCGCTGAGCAAGGGTGAGAAGGCTCACGGCTGAGGGGGACTCGACGCACCTTCGGGAGCGCCGGATCAGGAGGACTGGGGGCGCGTCGCGCAAGTGACGCGCCCCCGACTTTTATCTGCGGAAGCGGAAGCTAGTAGCGCGCGACGATTTCGACCGCGCCGCGAGTGCCCGCCGGAATCACGATCGTCTCGCCGGCCGCATCGAACTGATTCCACGCCCGGCCATTCAGCGTCACGGATTTCATCCTGGCTCCCGCAGGCGCGCGCAGCCGCAGCCGCGTTTCGGCGGAGAAATGCTCGGGGCGGGCGATGCGTGCCTCGATCCTGCGCTGGCGTGCGTGTGAGGTGATGTCGAACGACACCCGGCCCCAGCGCGTAGGCGCGGCCCAAACCCAGGTCACCTTGCCGTCTTCGAGCCACGCGCGTGGAATGCCTTTGCCGAGCCACAACACATCCGCACGCGGATCTTCGAATACCAACAGCCAGCGCGTCATGAGGCTCGCGACCAGCTGCGCGGGCGTGCAATAGGGCGCGGCCTGGTCCTCGCCGAGTGGCGGGCGCGTCTCGGGCGCCATCCACGTGCCGCGCGTGTACTGGTGGGCCATGTGGCTGTAGGTCAGCAGCAAGGCTTCACGGATACGATCGTGCTGAATCAGGCCATAGCCGTGGCCATACGCGAGGAAGCCGGCGAGCACGCCGGTGTTGTAGCCGTATGCCACCGGCACGCCTAACAACACGTCGTGGTGGCGCGCGCGCGAGTCGATCACGATGCCAACCTGTTCCGGCGAGAGATTGCCCGAATACATCATTTCCATGTACGCGCGATACGCGCGGTACTGCGGATCGAGCGGATCGCGCTGCACGGCGAGATGGAACGGCTGCTTCGCGCCCGCGATCGCGGGCACGACACGATGGCCATCGGCCTCGAGGATCGAGCGCGCGAACGCGGTGGCGACATCGTTCTCGAGCTCCGCGCCATCGGCCATGAGGCGCGCGCCATAGGTTGTCAGCGCCTCGTCGCCCCTCGAGGTTCCGATGCGCCGCCACACGGCGCCGAGATCGTGAAAGCCGCGCGCGGCCTCGGTGCTGTTCGAGAAATAGGGTTGCATGTAACGCGGCGGATCCAGCTCGAGTGACGCATCGGCTTCGCTCCAGCCCGAAATGAGTCCGTGCGCGGGGTCGTCCGCCGGCAGTTTGCGGCCCTCGGCCCGCCGCCAGCGCAGCAACTCGGTGATGGCGGAGATGCGCGGTCGCAACTTGAGGAGCAGCGATGGGTCGCCGCCCCGGTCGGCATACTGTGCGAGCACCGTGAGCATGCGGCCGAACTGGCCGATTTCCGGGCCGCGATACAGCAGCGAGCCGTCGTCGCGCACGAACTGCGAGAAGTAGTTGTCGATGTAGCGGCCAGCGCGGCTCGTGAGGCCCCATTCGAGCATCGCGGCAGTTTCCACCGTGAACGTGTCGGGAAAGCCATCGTGTTCGCTGCCCGCGTAGTTCTTGTCGACTGCGCCGTACTTCGGGAAGTCGCCGGCGCGCGTGAGAATGGCGCGCACGAGCCCGAAGCGCGCCATGTTCGCCACCCGTTCGTCGGGCAGCTCGATCTTCATCGATTCGCCGAGGATTGCGTCCCAGCCGGGCTTCAGCTGCATCAGATCCTGGTAGAAGCCCTGCGCCGCGCTCGAGTCGTCAACGGCGCGCGGCGGGAAGGGTTGATAGGTGTCGACGTAGCGAATCCATTTCAGGGCGCCATTTTCGATGCGGCTCACGCGATACCACACGGGCTGGATGCGGTCGTTGCCGTTCACCAGCCGTAGCGGCGCGAACGCCAGCAACTCCGTCCATGTGCCATCGGCTTCCGGGTACACAAAACGCAGCACGGGTAGATAACCACCGACGAGGCCGTTCCACACCTCGCCGGCCTTCACGACGGCTGCGATGGAGGGTTGGTAGGTCACGGGATCGAAGTTCGGCGAACGTCCGCCGTAGGTGAACCCGACCTTGTCGCTGCTGAGCGGCGTGCCAACGAAACTGTACGTGTCCGCGTCGACCTTGCGGATGGGCGCGAACACCGGTGCGACGCTCGCGTAGTCCGGGTCGCCGGGCCGCGCGAGGATCTCGTCGCCCAACAAGTCGGTGGGACTGGCGCGAGCTTCTTCGACCGTGTGGCCGAGCATCAGTTGCCTGGGATCCGCGGTCGTTGCTTCGAGTGTCTTCGGCAGATCGAGCATCACGCCGCTCGCGCCGAGCCAGAGCATGCGTCCGTCGCGCCGCGTGAAATCTTCGAGCACCGCGTAGGCCGCTGGCGATGTGCCGACGTGTGTGAGGGTCATGGCGCCGTAGCGCTCGCCGACGCGTAATTGCTGTCTGTGCTTTCCGTCGACCAACTCGATGCGCGTGTCGTCGAGGATGCGCGTGATGCGCAGGGGAGGAGAAGACGTCGTCGCTTCGATCTGACCCGCGAAACACAGGGCCGGCAAACCCAGCCAGAGAACACGGGTTTTCATCGAACCTCCCGACGATCAGGTGCCTGATTCTTCGATACGCACAGGCTCGTTGTCACGCGCCGGGCCGAGACGCCCGACGACGGGGAGTTTGATCGACAGGCTCTTCGGATCGATGCCGAAGTTGAGCCCCAGCAGGTTCACTTCGAGGCCTTCTTCCACGCCCGCGGCGATCCCCACGATGCCGAACACACTGGCCTGTCCGCCGGTGCCGCTCGGCGTCTTGTTGAAAGAACGCCAGCCGAGGTAGTCCTTGCCGATGGCCGTCGGCGGCATGTCCACCCGCAGCTCGGGCACGCGCCGCAGGATGAAGGCGGTGAAGGTGTTGGAGTTCGGGCCCGGCCAGACGTGATAGCGGGTCGGATAGGGGTATTCCTGCACCGCCGTCTCGATGCGCCGGATGATGTCGTCGACGCCCGGCCCGCGAATGTCGCCTAACAATTCGGGCCGGTTGCCGTACCAGTACCCATCCGCCGGCCGGTTGCGCGCGACGACCACGGTACCGGTGCGCTTCAGGCGCCAGCCCATGACCTCGTGCACGGTGAAGTCCCTGGCATTGGTCGGCTTCACCGCGATCCAGGTGTGCACCCCGAGCCAGCCGCGCCAGCTCACGGCGCGTGCCGAATAAACCTGCACGACGGCCTCGGGAGTGGTGGCCGGATCGGGTGCGAGGCCGGCCGGTTCGCGCGAGGCAGTGCGCCAATCGCGCGCGGCCAACTGACCGCTGAAGGCGAGGTAGCCAAACGCGAGCGGGAAATAGGCCAGCACGATGGCGAAGGTGAGGCGCTTCTTGCGGGCGGGCATGGAAGACTGACTCTTGCGGTGACGCCCGAGTTCCTGGCGGGTGAGCGCGAGGGTATTCGAAAATCGGCTGGCGCGGCTATGCTTCGCCGTAATGTCGCACGCCGATCTGTCCACCCTGCGAATCGAAACAGCGCGTCTCATCCTGCGGCCGCCGCGGATCGAGGACTTCGATGCATGGGCCGCTTTTCTCGAGGACCAGGAGGCGACGAAATACATTGGCGGCCAGCAACCGCGGCCGACCGCCTGGCGCACGTTCATGTGCATGTGTGGTTGCTGGTCCATGACGGGCATCGCGATGTTCTCGGTGATCGAGAAGGCGACCGGACGTTGGGTCGGACGGCTCGGGCCGTGGTATCCGGACGGCTGGCCGGATCGCGAAGTGGGTTGGGGAATCGCGCGCGAGTACTGGGGCAAGGGATATGCAAGCGAAGGCGCCGCCGCGGCGCTGGACTATGCTTTCGACGTGCTCGGATGGAGCGACGTCATTCACTGTATCGACGAACAAAACCTCGCCTCGCAGGGCGTCGCCAGGAAGTTAGGCTCGAGCTTCCTGCGGCGCGTGCGGATGCCAGTGCCGTTCGATCAAATGCCCATCGACGCGTGGGGTCAGACGCGCGAGCAATGGAAGAAGCACAAAGGCTAGTAGACGAACGGCGCCAGGCGCTTCGTGCGCCGCATGTAGTTGATGTAAGGCGCGCCGAGCGCGTTCGACAGCGCCGTCTCTTCGAGAGTCATGCGCAGGGTGAAGGCCCAGAAGATGGGCAGCATCACGATCGCGAGCGACGCCCAGTTCGACATGCACAGCGCCAGGCCGAGGAATGCCAGCAGCGCGCCGGTGTACGAGGGGTGACGCACGCGCGAGTACGGTCCCGTGTCGATGACCTCGTGGCTCGAATGGATGGCCACGTTCACCGTGAAGAAGCGGCCGAGGTACACGATCGAATACCAGCGCAGACCCAGGCCCAGCGCGAACAGGGCGCAGCCGAACCACAGCCACGCCCGCCCGCCGATGCTGGCCGCGGGCAGACGGAAGGACGCAACGATGCCGGCCGTGACGGCCAGCACGATGGTGATCCACAGCATGCGCAGGGTGCTGTCGTCCGCGTCGACGCTATCGTCGCGAGAGCGCTTGAGAAGCCCCAGGCCAATTTCGGACAGGCCGTAGCCGATGCCAAGGATCGCGGGGATGGGAAGCTGCATCGCAGGGAAGTCTAAACCGATCCGGACCGAATCCAGATGGCTTCCGGGGGAATTTGCGACGGGCATCCGCCTGCGGCGCGGCCGATCGGTGGTCAGCTCAGCAGCGGGGCGATCGCGTCGACCAGTTGGTCAGGTATGGCGGGCCGGCCATCGAGCCACGCGCATTCGAACTCGGCGATCTCGACGCCGATGATCTTGCGCGTGGCGAGTTCAGTGGCGCAGGCGCGCAGATCGTCGAGCGTCAAGCCGCCGGGCACTTCGTATTCGATCGGCACGATGCCGGGTTCGAGCACGTCGCAATCGATGTGCACGTAGACGTCGCGATTGCCCACTGCCGCCGCGAGTCGCTCCACCAGGCGGGGACCCACGTCCACCAGTTTCAGGCGGCCGCTCTCGATCAGCGATTTCTCGTGCGGATCGAGGTCGCGTGCGCCGACCAGGACGACGTTCGAGATATCGAGACCCGAGCCGAGGCCGCTGTCCCAGTGGCCCGCGGCGCCCGTGATGACCATGCCGCCCAAGTAAGGCACGTCATTCGAAGTAGGCAGGTTGGAATCGCCGTGCGCGTCGAACCACACCAGGCAAGATTGGGGATGGCGCCGCGCGACTTCCGGCACCGTGGCGAGACCGGCCGCGCAGCGGCCCATCGTGGCGATCACGCGGCCATTGCCTAACAACCCTGCGTGCGTGTCCGCGAAGGCCCGCAGGTCGGCGCGGGCGGCGGACAGTTGCTCGTCCCAGCGGGTGCTCGACAGCACCGGCCGCGCGCTGCTCACGAACGTGGTCGCGAAACCGAAACGGCGCGCGATCGCGGCGCCGAGCAACTGCGCTCCGGCCATGCCGCGCGGGTTGCGATCGCCGGCGCGGCCGCGGTAGACGATGAGGGAATGAGAGTTCACTGCGCGCGAAGCTACCCGGATTACACGGGCCCCGCTACTCACAGGTGGCGCACCGGCCCGCGAGCACGCCGTGCCCCTGCGGCAGCGGTTCGTGCGGATCGTGCTCGTGGATCGCGAGGAAGCGGCGTTCGCCATTGCGCCTGATGAACACCATCGCGCCGCTCGCGCCTTCGCTTTGCCAGCCGTCGCGCTCGAGCGCGGCGAGACCGTCGGCAAAGTTCTTGCGCAAGTCGCTGCCCGCGGGTAGTTCGGTGGCGTCGAGAATGTTGTGGAACAGGTCGCGCAGCACCAGCCAGCGGGAATGGCCGGAAGTCGCGAGGGGATCGTATTTGCTTCTCTTGGTTGTCATGGTTGAAGGGGTGCCGGGTTGGGGTTGTCGGGGTTGACGGGTTGCGTCAACGGTATCGAGTCGCCCTCGTGGTCGTCCAACCAGTAGTCCGCGCTGCGGCAAGCTGTATGAGCCCGACCCAAAACCGGTGCGCTCTTTTCTTGTTCTCAGCGACTTCTCGCGTTCACGCGGACCTACGTTGTGAGCGCGTGCTTGCGGGGAGGATGCAAGAGGTTTTTCGAGCTCATGAGGGCGCCTGCGGCGCGAGGATCAGCCGAGTCGAGTAATTCCCCGGAATCATTCCGTCTCACCATGCGCTGACTACTGTTCGCACTCGGCCCGGGCGACGCAGGTTTACCCGAAGGGCGCCCGCCTGAGCTCGAAAAACCTCTTGCATCCTCCCCGCAAGCACGCTCCCAAAAAAGAGGCCGCGTGAAACGCGGCCTCCGTGTGAGTCCGATGTCGCATCCATAAAATGCTGGTCGGCTCACGTGTAGAAACATGTCGGCATACCATTTCAGTTGCTTCATGAATCTACGGTTGCAGTATCCACGATGAGAGCGGGCTTTCGAAGTCGCGATTCACTGAAGCTCGGGTCTGAAATTTCTGACAGTGCCGATGAAGCGAGTTCACGGTTCTCGACGGCCGCTTCGCCACGTCCTGCAACATCGGCCAAGCCGGGAGGCTGCATGGACCGAATCGACCTATAGCCGAATTCTTACGCGGTCGCCCGCTACAGCAGCTCGAACGCGACCGCTACTCTCGACTTCATGATCGAACCCGTACTGAGTGAAGAACAGCCGCATCCAATTCGTCGCGCGGCTGCAAATCTCGGCTACGTACACCGTCACGTGAGTGAACTCGACGCGCGCTCGCCCGAGGCGCTCACGGTCGCCGGCATCTTGATGTCGCTCGATGGAAACGTGCGCTCGCTTTTGGCCGCCACGCACGTCGAAGATTTCCGGAAGGAAGCGGATGCGCTGGTGAAGCACGCGCAGACCGTGGACAGGCTGCGCGACGAAATCAAACACACGCCGCAGCGGGCGCTGATGCCGTCGATGAAGGAAGCGCACGACGCGTTGCTCGAAGCGGCGGAAAAGCTGACGAATTCCGAGACACTGACAGTGCCGTTCTAGAGAGGATGTCTGTGGGAATTTCGCGGTGTGCCTTTTTCCCAACAAAAACCAGGAATGTCCCCTCTAACTGAGGCGGATCAGACCGCGCTTGTGTGCGACGGCGACGGCCTCGGTGCGCGAGATCGCGTCGAGCTTCGCCAGGATCGCTTTGACGTGCGTCTTCGCCGTGCCCTCGGTGATCGTCAGGCGCCGCGCGATATCCTTGTTGGATCGTCCTTCGGCCACGAGCTGCAGCACATCGAGCTCGCGCGTGGTCAACGTCGGCTTGGTCATGCGCTGCAGGGCCTTGGCAGCGATGCTCGATGAGGTGTAGGGCCGGTCCTCGGCCACCGCGCGAATCGCCGAGAGGATTTCCTGCCGCGGCGCGTCCTTCAGCAGATAACCTTTCGCGCCCTGGCTCAGCGAACGAAAAATATCTTCGTCGCCGTCATAGGTGGTCATGATCAGCAGTGCGGCCTTGGGGTATTTCTCCAGCACCTTCTGCACGACCGCGGCGCCATCGAGCTTGGGCATGCGCAGATCGAGCACCATCACATCGGGCTTGTGCTGCTCGTAGAGTTCGAGCGCTTCGCTGCCGTCGCCCGCTTCGGCGACGACGTGCATGTCGGGCTGCTGATTGACGATGGCGGCGAGTCCGTCGCGTACCACGGGATGATCGTCCGCCAGGATCACGCTGATTTTGCGCACCGGCGCCTTTACGACTTCCTTGACGGCCGCGGCGTTCACGCTGTCACCGGGCGGGGGAGAGTTACAACAATACTCGTGCCCTGGTCGGGTGCGCTCACGATGTTGAAACTTCCGCCGATCGCTCCGGCGCGCTCGCGCATGTTGTTGAGCCCGTAACCTTGCTGCGCGTACAACTCGGGCATCAGCGTCATGCCGCGGCCGTCGTCGACCACGCTCAGCGTCCATTGCACGGGCTCTTCGAGCAGGACGATGCGCACGTTGCTCGGATGCGCGTGGCGTAGCGCGTTGCTCACGGCCTCCGTCGCGATGCGCAGCAGTTCGTGCTGGCGCTCGGGTGCGAGCCCGTCACCGCTCATCGCGCCTTCGAAACTGCACAACGCGCGGCCTTGTACCGTCGAGCGCTCCGCCAGCGCACGCAGCGCGAGCTCGAGCCCGACGCGCCGGGACTGTTCCGGCCGCAGCGTCTGCACCGACCGCCGCGCGTCGGTCAAACCCTGCTTGGCGAGATTCTGGATGCGCGTAAGGATCTCCGGCAGCGGCGAATTGCGCGCGCAATCGCTGATCGCTTCTTCCGCGGCGCCGAGCTGCATGAGAATACCGGTGAAGCCTTGCGCAAGGCCGTCGTGGATTTCCTGGCCGATGCGGTTGCGCTCTGCGAGCACGGCCGCGTTCTTGGCGGCGACGCCGAGTTTCTTGAGCCCGATGCACAGCGTCGCCTGGTGCGCGACGGATAGCGCGAGCTCGGCGCGTTCGGCGCTCAGGGCTTCGGCCTGGCGGAACACGAGGCCGATGAACCCCATGCTGCTCTCGCCGAACACCAGAGGTAATAGATAGGCGCTCTTGTGGCCTTCGCGCGCGTGCCAGTCGGCGACGCCGGGCCAGGTGAGCCGGCTCAGCGGCTCGAGCGGATAGAACACCGGCTCGCTGAAATGCTGGAGGATGTCGTGGATGCGCGCTTCCTCTTCCGTCGCGGTGGGCTCGAAGGGCGGCGGACCGATCTTGCCATTCTCCGCGTGGATGAAGACTTTCCAGTTCTTGTTGTCGACATCGAAGCCGATGGCGAACGCGGCCGCCGCATCGAGCTGACGCGTGGCGTCGAGCAGCATGTTGGCGATGAAATCGTGCGGATCCGGATCGCGCGAGAGCTTGACGAGATTGGTGCGCAACGCCTCGTTGGCGCGCGCCAGCCGCGCCAGGTGTTCTTCGGCGGCCCGTTCGCGCTCGCGCCGCATGGTCTCGACCAGGCGTTCGCGATGCAGGGCGGCGCCGACCAGGCCTGCGGCAATTTCCAGCGCAGAGACGATCGACGAATCGAATTCGCGTACGCGCTGCCAGTCATCGAAGCCGATGACGCCGACGTATTCGAGGTCCACGAGAATCGGCACGATCGCCGAGGTGCGCGCCTTGTCGCTGCTGATGCTGACGCCGTCGAAGCCGCGGGTGGAATCGGGACAGAACACCACACTCTTGCCGGACTGCAGCATGGTGCAGAACTGGTCGGAGCGCGGTTCGTTCCACGGCTCCTCTTCATCGTCGCCGCCACCGCGGCAGGCGGTCTCGAGGCGCTCGTCGATCCACTCCGCCTTGATCTTCAGCCATTTCTCGCCGTTGGGGCCGATCTCGGCGAAGGCGAGCGCGGTGCGATCCACCTGCGCGGCCTCGCCTAACAGGCGCAGCACCTTCGGCATGACCTTCATGGCGTCGGGGGCTTCGAGCAGCAGGCGGCTGGCCTGCGCGGCGGCGGCCAGCAGCCGTTCGCGCTGCTGCATGGACTGGTGATTGAGGATGCCTTCCGCCGCGGCGGCAACGTCAATTGGATTGATGCTCATGGGTCGCTACTTTACGCTGAGAGACCGTTAATTGGGCCTCGGCGCCGACTCCCAACCTCCGCCCAGGGCCTTGTAGACGGCAATCAGGCTGGTGGCGGCCTCGGTACGGCTGCGGGCCAGCCGATCCTCGGTTTGCAGCTGTATCCGCTCGGCATCCAGCACCTGCAGGAAGTCGCTGCTGCCGTTTTCATAACGCAGCCGGGC
>DATHJZ010000086.1:0-10699 GCA_035286365.1 Steroidobacteraceae bacterium
GGGTAGGACGGCGACTCGACGCCAACGGAGCGCTTGAGCATGACTTCGGCCTTCGGGCCGGGCAACGCCGTGCGGATGTGCGGAGATTTCATGATTCGACCACCGTCTGGGATTGCTCGCGCAAATACTGCGCCAGGTAATAGAAGGATGCGATCGCCTTGCCCGTGTTGCCCGAGCCTTTCCAGCCGCCGAACGGTTGATAGCCCGGCCATGCGCCGGTCGTCGCGCCGGCGGCGCGATTCGAATACGTCACGCCGGCTTCGATGCGATCGAGAAACTCTGCGACCTCGGCGGGCGACCCGTACACGCCGGCTGTCAGGCCCAAGTCCGAATCATTCGCAAGGCGGATGCCGGCGTCGAGATCCTTCACTCGATGCAGCATAAGGATCGGCAGGAACATTTCTTCGCGCCACAGCGGATGCTCGAGCGCCGCCTCGGCGAGCGTCGGCGCCGCGTAGAAGCCGCGCGCGAGATCGCCGGTCGAGAGCACATCGCCGCCGAACAGAATCCTGGCCCCGCCCTTGCGCAAACTATCGACGTAGCCGCTGTATTTGCGGTGCGCGCCTTCGCTGACTACCGGACCCAGCCAGTTCTCCTTGCGCGTCGGATCGCCCACGCCGATCGCCCGCATTCGCACCAGGAGCTTTTCAGTCAGGGCGTCCGCGAGCGACTCGTCGACATACAAGCGCGACAACGCCGAGCATTTCTGTCCGCCCATGCCGAACGCGCTGCGCACGATGCCGGCGGAAGCCGCTTCGAGATCCGCGTTCGCGGTGACGACGCAGGCATTCTTGCCGCCCATCTCGGCGATGCAGGGTTTCGGATAGCGGCTGGCCGCGAGCTTGCGCACGATGCCCATGCCCGTTTCGTACGATCCGGTGAACGTGATGCCGCAGGTTTGCGGATGCTCCACGAGCGCATCACCGATCGCGGCGCCCGGCCCCATCAAATAGTTGAAGACGCCCGGCGGCAATCCCGCATCGCGGAGGCAGTCGGCCAACAATCGGCCGGACCACGGAGTTTCGCTCGCGCCCTTGAGCACCACTGTGTTGCCGGTGACGAGCGCCGCGGCCACGGGCCCGCCTGCGAGCGCGAATGGAAAGTTGAACGGATTGATGACCACCCACACGCCGTACGGTTTCATCACGCTGCGATTGCGCGAGAAGACGTTCGGTAGCGGATCGTTCGGCAGCACGTGATCGAATCCGCCTTGGGCTTCGAAGTTGTCGCAGTAGACGGTGAAGAAGTCGGCCGTCTCCTGCACTTCGCCGAGCGCTTCCATGCGGTTCTTGCCGACCTCGAGGCTCACCGCGGCGGCGATGTGATAGACGCGCGCTTCGATGAGCTGCGCGACCCGGCGCAGCAGGCGGACTCGCTCGGCGGGCGGCGTCGCGCGCCAACGGGGGAACGCATCGTTCGCGGCGCGCATTGCCTGCTCGACGTGCTCGCCGTTCGCTTGCGCGAACGAGCCTAGCAACCAGTTTCGATCGATCGGACTGCGCTTGTCCTTGAAGGCGCTGGTCTCGACGTCCTTGCCCGCGATGTGCAACGAGTGCTTACGGCCGAGGCCACCGCGCACCTCGGTCAAGGCCGCATCGAAACGCGTGTGCATTTCGGGCGGCGGATCGAACATCGTCGAATAAGTGAGCTTGTACGCCATTCAGAATTGTACTGCGGCCAGCAAGTCGTCGAGCAGCGTAAGCGCATCGCGGAGTTCCGGTTCAGTGATGACCAGCGGCGGTGCGAGCAGAATCAGGTTGCCGCGGATGGCGAACGACACGTCCCGGTGCAACGCGTCGCGCACCAGATGCTTCAAGGCAACTGGAGAATCAGGCCACGCCGCCGGTGATTCGCGCGTGCGACGGTCACGCACGAGCTCTACCACGGCGAACAGGCCATCGCCGCCGCGCACGTCGCCGATGATGGAATGTCTGGCCTGCAAGGCTTTCAAACGCTCGATCATCAGCGCACCGAGGGAGCGTGATCGGTCGATCAATCGTTCGTCGCCGTAGGCTTCGACGGCGGCAATACCGGCAGCGCACGAGAGTGGATGCCCGCAATACGTGAGTCCCGTGTACAACATCTCATGCTCGAGGCGTTGAGAAAGCTCCGCCGACAGGACGACCGCGCCGAGCGGCAAATGCGCGCCCGTCAGGCCCTTCGCGAGCGTCATGAGATCCGGCCGTCCTTCTTCACCGTAGCGCTGCCACGCAAACCACTCGCCGCAGCGGCCGAACCCGCTCATGACCTCGTCGGCGATCAGATAAACGTTGCGGCTGCGGGTCTGCTCACGCAGCGCCGGCCAGTAGTTAGGCGGCGCGACGATGCCGTTCGTTCCGGCATTCGGCTCCATGATGACCGCAGCCACGTTCTGATGCTTTTCGATCAGCTCGCCGACGTGCGCGGCGCTGCGGGTGCCACATTCTTCCGCGGTCGAGCTGCCAAACGGGCAGCGGTAGGCGTATGGAGGCAGCGCGTGCAGGACGCCGAAGGCCTCCCGGTCGACCTGGTGCCGCGTGCGACTGTCGCCCGACATTGCCATCGTCGCGTAGCTGGCCCCGTGATAGGACCGGTCGCGCGCGATGATGCGGCCGCGCGGCAAGCCCTGCGCCTGCCGCGCGAACTTCACCGCGTTCTCGTTCGCATCGGCACCGCCGAGCGTGAAGAACACGCGGCCGCCGATGAATCCAGATTTCTCCAGCAGCAACTCGGAGAGCCTGGCACGCGGCTCGGCGCCCCAGGCGCTGGTGACGAAGCACAGCTTCTGCGCCTGCTCACGGATCGCTGCGACGACCTTTGGATGCTGATGACCGAGATTGCTGCACTCGGCGAGGCTGCTCATGTCCAGGATCGATCGGCCGTCGGCGGTGTGAATGCGCGCGCCCGCGCCTCCGATAATCGTCGGGGCGGACCAGTCGGCCTGCCTGCACCAACTGTGCAGGACGGTATCGCGTTCGGAGAGCATGCGGGATTGTAGCCCGTCAGCAAATTGGGTGATGATCGGGGCGTGTCACGCCCCGCCGTCATCAGCGTCGCCATCACCGGATCCCTGCCGCAGAAGGCTAACAACCCGGCGGTCCCGATCACGCCCGAGGAGCAAGTCGAGTCCACGCACGAGGCATTCGAGGCCGGCGCGGCTCTGGTCCACATCCACGTGCGGGATGACGAGGGCCGGCCCTCTTCCGATCCCGGGCGCTTTGCCCGAGTTCAGGAAGGCATAAAGAAGCACTGTCCCGGCATGATCGTGCAGTTTTCCACCGGTGGGCGGGGCCGCGGCCTTTCGGAACGCGGGTCCATGCTCTATCTCCGACCCGACATGGCATCGCTCGCGACCGGCTCGGTGAACTTCCCGACGTCCATTTACGAGAATCCGCCGGATTTCGTCGAAGACCTCGCGCGCGACATGATCGGTCGCGGCATCAAGGCCGAGGTCGAGGTATTCGACGTGGCGATGCTCTACAACGCGGCGGAGCTCGTGAAGCGTGGCCTGTTGAAAGCGCCGCCCCACGTGCAATTCGTGCTCGGATTGAAGAACGCTCTGCCGGCGCGACGCGAGCTGCTGGAATTTCTGATCAAGGAGCTCGAGGCGATTCTTCCCGGGGCGACCTGGACGGCTGCCGGGATGGGCAAGAACCAGCTGGTTCTGAATCACTGGGCGCTGGAACTCGGCGGCCACGCGCGGACGGGCCTCGAGGACAACCTGCGCTTCGACGAGCACCGGCTCGCGGCGAGTAACGCCGAGCTCGTGGCGCGCGTGGCCTCGTTGACGAAGGAATACGGGCGCACTGTCGCGTCGCCCGCGGAAGCGCGAGCGTTGCTGGGGCTTCCCGAGGCCTAACTACGATCGCCGCATCGATCCGCTAATTCCTGCCAAAAAAGGCCATTTCGCGCAGCGTTTTTCTTCGGCAACGCATACACTGTACGCATACACAGTACCGGTCTCACTCTTCTATATGGAGCGACCCATGCGTCCAATCCACGAGCTCGAAGCCGACATCTGCACATTGGCCGCTCGCATCAACGCGGCGAACCATCGATGGTTGTCACTCATCGCGGAGTTCGATCGCCGCAAGGGGTGGTCGGTAAGCTCGTCGCAATCCTGCGCGCATTGGCTCAACTGGAAGTGCGGCATCGCGATGGGCGCGGCGCGCGAAAAGGTCCGGGTGGCGCACGCACTCGAGAACTTGCCGAAAATCTCCGCGGCAATGGAAAGCGGCGGCCTGAGCTACTCCAAGGTGCGGGAGATCACGCGCGTCGCGAAAGCGGAGACCGAGGACTACCTCCTGATGATCGCCGAGCACGGCACCGCGCAGCACGTCGAGAAGCTCGTGCGTGCGTACCGTCGCTGCCAGGAAGCGGAAGAGTTGTCGCGCGAGCAACGGCAGCAGCAGAACCGCCGCGTGAGCTTTCGGTGGGACGATGACGGGTCGCTCATCCTCGACTGCCGGTTGCCCGCGGAACATGGCGCGCGATTCATGAAGGCGCTCGACGTCGCCGTCGAGGAATTGCCGCGAGACGTTCCCGCTGGAACGTCGAAGGAAGTCGTGCGATTCAGCGCGCGCCGCGCGGACGCCCTCGCCCTGATGGCCGAGAGCTTCCTCGCGCACGGGGCGATCGAAGCCGCGGGCGCCGAGCGGCAGCAAATCGTGGTGCACGTGGCGCAGGAGACTCTGCGCGACCGCACAGCAGGCTGCTGCGAGTTCGAGGATGGGCCATCGATGGCCGCGGAAACCGCGCGTCGGCTCGCCTGCGATGCGAGCGTGGTCGTGCTGACGGAAAACGATGACGGCGATCCGCTCAACGTGGGACGCAAAACCCGAACCATTTCGGCGCCGCTGCGCCGCGCGCTCAAATCGCGCGACAAGGGCTGCCGTTTCCCCGGCTGCGCGAACTCACGCTACATGGATGCGCATCACATCGATCACTGGGCGAACGGCGGCGAGACCAAGCCGTCGAACCTCGTTTCGCTGTGCCGCTTTCATCATCGCGCCGTGCATGAGGGCGGTATCCGCATCGAGAGACTCGATGACGGTGCATTGCGATTCGTCAAGGCGAACGGTGTGCCGGTGGATTGCGTCGCGCCGGGGTTTACTCAGCCGCCGGGGGCTTGGACGCAATTGCCCGAGGGCGCTCTCGTGAATCGTTGGCGCGGGGAGAAGATGGACTACGGCACGGCGATCGACGCGTTGATTTACAAGGCGACCCGGGCGAAGGACGTTCCAGCGGGAACGTCGGATTCGCGCTAGCGCGAAAACGTCACGCTAGCAGCCCGATCCTGCAACTCCCGAAGCAGCACCTCGTCGTTGTTACCAGCCGCCCAGTTCAGAAGCTTCTCGAGGCGAGCAGGGTCGTCCGGTACCTTTGCTCCCGCACGCAGGATGACCAGCGCAGACTTGGTCGAACTGGCAGACGCGAGCGCGGAAAGCCCGCCTGGCAATCTGGCATTCACATCCGCTCCCGCCTCTACCAGGGCGGCGGTGGTTTCCGGATCGCTTTGGAAGAACAGGGCGGTAGATCCATCAGCAGCACGGTATTTGACATCTGCGCCCGCCTGCAAAAGTACCCTCGCCGTTTTTGCATCGTAGCAATCGAACAGCGGTGTCGCGCCTTCGAGGTCCTTTGCACTCACTTGTGCGCCCGAACGGATTAGCACGAGCGCAAGATCTGCGCGGCGTGCTTCGTGGAGCGGTGTCCGTCCTTTGTCGTTGACGGCATTCGCATCCGCGCCCGCCTCCAGCAGGACCTGCGCGCTTGCTCCACTCTGGACCAGATGCAGCGCGGTGTTTCCGTCGCGGTCCACCGCCTTGGGATCTGCGCCGGCCGCGATCAGAAGACGCAATACTGCCGGCGGATCGAAGTTCTGTTTCCAGAGCGCGTACTCCGGCTTGGCATACAACTCCTGCCAATGGGTTCCTTCGGTTTGCATGTTGGCGGTCGCCGCCGCAACTACCCAAGGATAGGAGGCCGGCTTCTTGCGCACATCCGGATAATGCTCGAGCGCCAATTTCGTCATCGCAGCGCTGCCCGACGCCGCGCTGCTCAGCAGGAAGAGTTGCCGCGTGCTCGTGTCTGCGAGCGCTCCTCCAACGATCATCGACTGCGCGAGTTTCACGTCTGCGGTAGCTGGCACCAGCAGGATCGCGGGAAGGCTGGTTCGTTTGCCCATTGAAGGTTCCAGGCCGCCGCCATTCAGCGGCGCGCCTCGCGAAAGAAGCTCCCCCGCGATCTCTGTGTTCATCTTGTCCAGCGCGAACAGCAGTGCACTCGCAGCGAAGGACGAGTGAAAGGCGAACCCCGTTTGCTCGAGCAGGGCAATGGTGCGGCCATTGCCTTGCGTCAATTCCGTCGCACGCGAGAACCTGTCAATCGCAGCTTGCATCGCGAGCAACCGTTCCGGCACGCAACTACTGGTCGGAGCGTCCGGTTCGCATATCGAGCCGCCCATGCTGGTTGAAACGGTTTTCGTCTTATTCGCGATCGTGAGTCGCGATTCGACGTTCGCCTCGCTGCGGTATTCATCCTTGAGATGGAAAAAGCCCGCCTTCCGGAATTCATCGATGAGAGCGGCAACATCTGCTTGCGGAATGGTCCAGTTGTAATTGCCTTCGATCAGCACCGAGCTTTTGCCCTCGTATGCGACCGCGCCGTCGCCGCGAATCTCCACGGCGTATTCCGGGCAGTTGATGTGATGGCATTGGCCGCGCTCCAACCGCACCACGACCTGGGAGAGATCGAAACTGGCTGGAAACGCCTGATCGTCGGGACCAGAAGCGTTAGCCGTGTACGCCAACGTCAGCGCAAACACGGCCACGAGATTGAGGTCAGGCCGCAGGGTCGACGCGGCCTTTTTCATCAGAAATCGGCGGCCGGGGTGGCGCGACGCCGCGGCGGATCAAAGAACGCGCCTTCAACCACCTTGCAGGGAACGTTGACACGAAACCACTGCAGCTCGCGCTGGTAGTAGATGTCGGCCCACAGTTCGTCACCCGGACGGCCCCAGGGCATGTGCAGGGAAGCCAGCGCGATATTGGTCTTCGCGGAGGGCGACCATTCCGCTGAAGTCACCGTACCGATGACCTCGCCCTTGCGCTCTTTGTTGTAAATGTAGGCGGCGCGCGCGACCTTGTTGCCGGCGATCTCGAGGCGCACGAAGCGATAGCGCGAGCCACGCTTCTGTTCCTCGAGCAGTGCCCGGCGGCCATTGAAGTTGGGTTTCTTGAAATCCACCAGGCGCCCCAAGTCGAGCTCGAAAGGCGAGCGGGAGCGATCCAGATGGATGGCCTGGTCGGCGGGCATGAAATCCACGTGCGCCTGCATGAATCCCGCCTCGATGCGCGCGATCTCCAACGCATGCGTGCCCATGGGGCGGATCCCGTGGATGGCGCCCTTGTCGAACAGCGCGTCCCACAGCGGCAGCGCGTGGTCGTTGTCGGTCCACAGTTCATAACCCAAGTCGCCGGTGAAACCGGTGCGGGACACCATCAGCTCGCCGCCGGCGAACGGCCAGTAGGCGATGTCGAAGGGCTTCAGGTTTTCGACACCGGCGCAGCCGATGGCCTTGAGCACGGCGCAGCTGGTCGGTCCCTGGAAGGCGACGCAGGCGACGTCGTGCGTCTCTTCGACGAGGTTCACGTCGAAGCCGAAGGCCGATCGGTCTAACCACTCGAGCTGGCGCTCCTGCGAGCACAGCCGGTAATCGCCGGGCTTCAGGTGGAAGATGGTGCCGTCATCGATAACCCGGCCGTTGTCGTCGCACCAGACGGCGTAGCCGACCTTGCCGGGTTTGATCTTCGACACGTCGCGCGTCATGAGCCGATCGAGGAAGGCAAGCGCATCGGGACCGGTGATGCGGTGCTTGGTCATAGGCGACAGATCGAACACCGCGCAGGCATTGCGGATCGCGGCGTACTCGAGCGCCACGTTGTAATAAGCATCCGAAACGGTGTAGTCCTTCCAGCGGTGCCATACGTTGAGCTTGTTCAGCGCGGAGGTGCGCTCGTGGAACGGCGTCTGGTACACCGCAGTCCGGTAGTGCTCCTTCTGATTCATGCGGTCATTCATTTGCGCCCCGCCTGGATGACAGCCTGCGCCGCATTCTTGCCCGCGCAACCCATGACGCCGCCACCCGGATGCGCGCCCGCGCCGCACAGGTACAGGCCCGTCACCGGCATCGCGTACTGCGCGGCGCCGGGCACCGGTCGCAGCATGAGGAATTGATCGAGCGCGAGCTCGCCGTGGTGCCAGTGCCCACCGGTCAGGCGGAATTCGCGTTCGAGATCGGCCGGCAGCAGCAACTGCGAGGCGACCACTTTGCCGCGGACTCCCGGGGCATACGACTCGAGCACCTCGAGTGTGTTCTCCAGCAGCTGCGCGCGCGCCGCGTCGGTGCTCGCCGCTTCGTCATACGGCGCGTACTGCACCACCGCCGAGAGCACGTGTTTCCCTGCGGGCGCGAGCGAGCGGTCGTGCACGGTGGGAATGCTGATCTCGAGCGCCGGGCGCGGTGAGTTCTCACCATACTTCGCGGCGTCGAAGGCGTGCTCCAGGTAGACGAGATCCGGGGCGACAACGAGGCGTTCGCCCGCGAGTGCGGCCGGCAGCCGCGAGAACTCGGGCAAGCCGTCGAGCGCGAGATGGAGTTTGGCCGCCATGCCGCGCGTGCGGAAATGCCGCACACGATGCACAAAGCCGGTTTCGAGATGCCGCGCGCCGAGCAGCTCGAACAACGTGCGCTTGGGATCCGCGTTGCTCACGACCACGTCGGCTGCCAGCGTTTCACCGCTGGCGAGCACGACTCCGTCGACACGATCGCCGTTGAGCGAGATGTTCTTTACCGGCGTGGAGAGACGAATGCTCGCGCCCGCGGCCGTGGCCGCCTTGGCGAAGGCCTCGCTCACCGCACCCATGCCACCGGCCGGCAGGGACACACCGCCGGTGGTTCCGCTGGCGAGGCCCGAGAGCCGATGCAGCAACGCGAGCATGGAGTTGTTGGCACGCGGCGAGAGGTTGGTGCCGAGCACGGCATCGAAAGCCAGCGCGGCCTTCAGCGCCGGCGATTCGAAAGACTCTTCTACGACGTCGAAAATGTTGATGCCCGCGATGCGCAGGAATTCGCGCATGTCGTCGCGCCCGAGACGGCGGATGTCGAGGCCGAGCAGCGCCGCGCCGATGGCATCGGAACGGCCGCCACCGAGCAGGCGCGGTGGAATGCGGTTGTGCTGCTTGCCGAGCACGCGCGCGAACTTGAGCATCGTCTTGTGATGCGTGGCCAGCGCGGTGCGATCCGCTTCGCTCACGCGGCCGGCTTCGAGCGTGCCGCCGTTCAATACCAGGTGCTCGTCCGCGCGTTGCAGTGCGACGGTCTTGAGATTCTCGCGCGCCGACGCGAGCCCATGGCGCGCGAGGTCGAGCTCACTCGCGATGCGCGCGTCGAGTAGATAGGACAGGTGCGCGCAGGCCGAAACCTTGAAGCCCGGCGCGAACTCGCGCGTCACCGCCGCGCCGCCGACTTGCGAGGCGGCTTCGAGCACCGTGACGCGCTTGCCCGCCTTGGCTAGATAGGCTGCACAGGCGAGACCATTGTGGCCGGCGCCGATGATGATGACGTTGCTGGCCTCAGTCATCGCGCCAGCCCTCGGGAACCAAATTCGGACGTCTCAGATCGTGCAGGATTTCGCGCGCCGCGTTCGCGCCCGGTGCTGCCATCACGCCGCCACCGGGATGTGTGCCCGAGCCGCACATGTAGAAGCCTCTGGTCGGGCCGCGGTACTGCGCGAAGCCGGGGAACGGGCGGTTGAACAGCATCTGGTCGAGCGAGAGATCGCCCTGAAAGATGTTGCCCTCGGTGAGGCCCGTCTCGTTCTCGATGATGTCCGGCGTGCGCACTTCGACATGGCGGATCAGCGATTTGAAGTTGGGGCTGTAGCGCCCGATCATGTCGAGCACGTTGTTCTTGAAGGCGTTGCGATCCTCGTCGGTCCAGTCGCGGCCGTGGATCTTCGCCGGCACGTACTGCACGAACACGCTCATCCAGTGTTTGCCGGCCGGCGCCATCGTCGGATCGGTCATCGAGGGAATCAGCAGGTCGAGGTACGGCTCTTTCGACCAGGTACCGTTCTTCCAGTCGTCGTAGGCGCGCTCCACCTTGGCCAGCGAATCGAGGAAGTGCAGGTCGCCGAAGCGCAGCGGGTTGTCCTTGCCCAATGCCGGAAATTCCGGGAGACCGTCGAGCGCGATGTTCAACTTGCCCGAGGAACCGCGGATCTTGAAGTTCTGCGCGCGCTTGACGAACTCGGGCGCGAGATCCTTCGGATCGAACAGCTTGGTGAAGGTGCGCTTGGGGTCGAGGTTCGACACCACGATTTTCGCGCGGTACTCGTTGCCGTTGGCGCAGGCGACGCCGGTCACGCGGTTGCCGCGGACCAGCACCTGCGTCACGTCGGCATCGGTGACGGTTTCGCCACCGAAGGACTTGTACGCGTTCGCCAGCGCCTTCGACACCGCGCCCATGCCGCCGCGCGCGAAACCCCACGAACCGATCGATCCGTCCACGTCGCCCATGTAGTGATGCAGCAGCACATAGGCCGTGCCGGGCGAATAAGGTCCGAGCGCCGTACCGATGATGCCGCTGCCCGACAGGGCGGCCTTGATCAAGTCCGAGTCGAAGAACTCACCCAGGTAGTCCGCGATGCTCATCGAG
>DATHJZ010000087.1:0-29436 GCA_035286365.1 Steroidobacteraceae bacterium
GGCGGAGTCTCTTTCGCCACCAGGAACTTCACGGCATCGATGATCTCGTCATTGCTCTTGAACGCTTCATTGTTGATGCGGTACTTCCCGGCCACCACGAGCGTCGGCGTGCCGGACACCTGCATCGCGACGATCTGCGTATCGGCCTGGCGCATTTTCAGATCGACGCTGAAGGATTTCGATGCATTGACGAAATCCGCGGCCTTCACTCCGGCAACGCGCTGATAGAAGCGCCCCATGTCTTCGATCGACGGCAGCCTGCTCTTGATCCGCTGCGACGCGTTATCGATGATGCCGAGCTCACCCGTGGTCCAGATCGCTTCGAACATCGCGTCGTGCGCCTTTTCGGCGACGCCCAGGGACTGCGCCGTGAGGTACGCGCGCTGGAACGTCGGCCAGTTCTCGGCGGTATTCCATGCGGCGGGCAGATAAGTCAGTTGCGCATTGGCCGGCAGCGCGCCCTTGAGCTTTTTCATGGTCGGCCGGAAGTTATTGCAGGCCGGGCAGCCATACGAGAACACTTCCATGACTTCGACCTTGCCCGGCGGCACGGTGGTGCGCTGAGCCTGCGGGAGGACACTGAAGTGTTTGCCGGCCACCCAATCGGCGGAGCGGGCATTGGTCGCGAACCCCAGCAGGGCGGCACAGGCGATCAGGGCGGTCAACGATCGAATCATGAGGTCTCTCCAGCTCCGGGTTCTCGAGGTTACGACTCTTGGGGCCGCCGCGAATTCAACAGCCCGCGCACGAGATTCGCAACTGCCCTCAACGGGGCGGCCAAAAATACCGTCCAGGCAGTCTAAATGCCCGCAACCCAACCGGCGCTGAACGGCAAAACCGCCCTGCTAGCTAGGAAGTCGTGGATTAAGGAATTCATCGGAAGAACCTAACGCCTTCCTCAGGACCAATCTGTGCCCGGATTGTAGCGTCGTGGCTCGTGTGAGCTTCACGCCAACCCGAGGATCGATCGATGAACAACAGGTCTGGAATGGTATTCGTGCTTGCATGCGCCATGGGTGCGGTCGCGAGCTCCGCGGAGCCCGCAGAGTCGGTGGCCGACAAGGCCGTGCCCGCACAGATCGCGGCGATGCTCAAAGAGCACCTCGGCAACTGGCGCACGGAAGGGCGATCGTTCGATGGCGTCTCGAGCAAGTCGGTTGAGGCGATATGGGAGTGCAAACCGGCAGTCGGGGGTCCTGGAAACGTGTGCACATGGAATCACAAGACGCCCGATCTTCCGCCCGATGCCATCGAGATCATGGGGTATGACCCGAACCTCAAGTCCATGAGCATCACGCGCCTGAACGACCAGGGAGCCATCAACACCGTGAACGTCACGGTGCGGGGCAATGTCATGACCCGCCATTGGGAATCGACGGCCGACGGAAAGGCCACGAGCGGCGCTCTCGAGATCGTCGTCAAGTCGCCGGGCGAGTGGGAGCAGCACATCACATTCGAGACCGATGGGAAGCGCACCAGCGAGTGGAGCCTCCGGCACCACCGCATCAGGTAAATACAGGGCCTCTTTTCCGGTAACATCGCGGCCCTTTCAGGCGGTTTCCCGGGAATTTCATGCGTTCGCATTACTGCGGCCAGGTCAACGAAAAGCTTGTCGGTCAAGAGGTTACGGTTGCCGGCTGGGTCCATCGCCGGCGCGATCATGGCGGCGTCATCTTCGTCGATCTGCGCGATCGCGAGGGCCTCCTGCAAGTCGTGATCGACCCGGACAACGAGGCCCAGTTCGCCGAAGCCGAGAAGCTGCGCAACGAGTTCGTGGTGCAGGTGCGCGGCCTGGTCCGCGAGCGCCCGACCGGTACCGCCAACGCCAACCTGGCCTCGGGCAAGGTCGAGTTGTTAGCGCGCGAGCTCGTGACGCTCAATCGCGCCGAGCCGCTGCCGTTCCAGCTCGACGAACACGTGAGCGAAGAAGTGCGCCTCAAGTTTCGCTACATCGACCTGCGCCGCGAGGAGATGTCGAAGCGCCTGCGCCTGCGCCACAAGATCACGCGCGCGATGCGTCACTATCTCGATGACGCCGGTTTCGTGGACATCGAAACGCCGGTGCTGACGAAGGCGACGCCCGAGGGTGCACGCGACTACCTGGTCCCCTCGCGCACGCACGCGGGCAAGTTTTTCGCGCTGCCGCAGTCGCCGCAGATATTCAAGCAGCTGTTGATGATCGCGGGCTTCGACCGCTACTACCAGATCGTCAAATGCTTCCGTGACGAAGACCTGCGAGCGGAGCGTCAGCCCGAATTCACGCAGCTCGATATCGAAACCTCGTTCCTCACCCAGGAACAGATCATGGTTTTGATGGAGCAGCTCACGCGGCACATTTTCAAGGATGCGATCGGTGCGGATCTCGTGAATCCGTTCCCGCGCATCTCGTATTCCGAGGCGCTGCGTCGTTACGGATCCGACAAGCCGGATCTGCGTAACCCACTGGAATTGGTAGACGTCGCCGATCTCGTCGCCGGTTGCGATTTCAAAGTGTTCGCGGGCCCGGCGAAGGATCCGAAGGGTCGCGTCGCGGCGCTGCGCGTGCCGGGTGGCGGCGCCATGCCGCGCTCGCAGATCGACGACTACACCGCGTATGTCGCGCGCTACGGCGCGAAGGGCCTCGCGTACGTCAAGGTCAACGAGACGGCCAAGGGCCGCGATGGCCTGCAGTCGCCGATCATCAAGTTCCTCTCCGACGATGCGGTGAAGGGCATTCTCGAACGCACGGGCGCGAAAGACGGCGACCTGATTTTCTTCGGCGCGGATTCCGCCAAAGTGGTCAGCGACGCGATCGGCGCGCTGCGCCTCAAGGTGGGCGTGGACCTCAAACTAGCTACCAGCGCATGGCAGCCCCTGTGGGTGGTCGAGTTCCCGATGTTCGACTGGGATCCGGACGAGAAACGCTGGGTGGCCATGCATCACCCGTTCACCTCGCCGGTGAACGATGACGTGGCGGCATTGAAGGCGAAGCCCGATGGCGCCTTGGCGAAGGCCTACGACCTCGTGTTGAACGGCAGTGAAATCGCCGGCGGGTCGGTGCGTATCTTCCGCCAGGACATGCAGTCGACGGTGTTCGACTTGTTAGGCATCGGCCCGGATGAAGCCAGGCTCAAGTTCGGCTTCCTGCTGGATGCGCTCAAGTACGGCGCGCCGCCGCACGGCGGCATCGCGTTCGGCCTCGACCGCCTCGTGATGCACATGACCGGCACGGACAGTATCCGCGACGTGATCGCGTTCCCGAAGACGCAGACGGCGTCAGATCCGCTCACCGACGCGCCCACCGAGATCAGCGAGCAGCAGCTGCGCGAAGTCCATATCCGTGTGCGGACACCGCCGCCGACCAGCTGATACGCTGCCGCCGTGGCGAACGAACGAACTGCGGCGGTTTTCGTACATGGCCTGTGGCTGACGGGCGCAGAGTCGGTATTCATGCGGCGCCGGCTCGCCGCGAGCCACGGGTTCCAGTGCCACAGTTTCGGCTACCGCACCATGGCGCGGTCCATGGAACCCATCGTCGAGCAGTTGACGCGTTTCGTCAGCCGCATCGATGCGGATCGCGTGCATTTTGTCGGCCACAGCCTGGGTGGCATCGTTCTCCATCGCTATTTCGAGCGCGTGAACAATCTGCCGCCGGGCCGCGTGGTGTTTCTCGGGGCGCCAACCGTCAAGAGCAGGGCCGCCGAGAGAATAGGGCGACTGCCGCTGTTTTCTTCACTGATCGGTCGCGTGGTGACCGAGGAGCTGGTGCGACCGACCGGCGCGCGTGAGTGGCGTTGCGACCGGGAGTTGGGGCTGGTTGCCGGCACACGACCCATGGGCCTGGGCCGCTTCTTCGCGCGTTTCGACGAGGATTGCGACGGCACGATCGGCGTCAGCGAGACCAAACTACCGGGCCACACCGCGCACGTGACGCTGCCCGTCAGCCACATGGGGATGCTCCTCTCTGCGGACGTCGCGAAGCAGGTAGGCGAGTTCCTCGCGCACGGGCGCTTCCGTCCGGAGACTTGACGCTGAAGGCAGGCCACCCCGGGCGGCCTCACACTCTATATATGTGTGATCAGCCGAGCAGGGCGCGCAGCTTGTAGACGAGATCCAGCGCCGCGCGCGGCGTCAGGTCGTCGGCGCTGGTTGCGCGCAAGGCGGCTTCCAATTCGAGCAGCCGCGGGTCGATGGGAGGCGCTGCCGGCGGCTCGAGCGGTAGTTGCGCCTGCGGTGTGTGCGCAGCCACGCTGCGGCCACGTGAACGCGGGTTGTGCGCGCCGGTGTCGGTTTGAGCGCCGCTGCCTCGCTCGAGCGACGCCAGGTACTCGCGCGCCGCGGCGATCACCTCGCGCGGCACGCCGGCAAGCGCGGCGACGGCAAGGCCGTAGCTGCGGCTCGCGGGCCCTTCCTTCACGGCGTGCAGGAATACGATGCCGTCGCGGTGCTCGGTCGCATCGAGATGCACGTTGGCGCAGCCGTCGATTTCATGCGCGAGACTGGTCAGCTCGAAGTAGTGAGTCGCAAACAAGGTGAACGACCGGTTCACGCGCGCGATGTGCCGGGCCACCGCCCAGGCCAGCGACAAACCATCGAACGTGCTGGTGCCGCGGCCGATCTCGTCCATGAGGATGAGACTCTTGTCGGTCGCGTTGTGGAGGATGTTGGCCGCTTCGGTCATCTCCACCATGAACGTCGAGCGGCCGCCGGCGAGATCATCCCCCGCGCCAATGCGCGTGAAGATGCGATCGAGCGGGCCCAGCACGCATTTGTCCGCGGGGACGAAGCTGCCGACGTGTGCGAGCAGCGCGATCAACGCGCCCTGGCGCATGTAGGTGGATTTGCCGCCCATGTTGGGGCCGGTGACGATCAGCATGCGCCGCGATGCATCGAGCACCAGATCGTTGGGAACGAAGGCGGTCTCAATGAAATGTTCCACCACCGGATGGCGTCCACCGCGAATCTCGAGCCGCGTTTCGCCGACCAGCGTGGGTTCGCTCCAGCCGAGCTCGGCGGCGCGTTCGGCCAGCGCGGTCAACACATCTATGGAAGAGAGCGCGCCGGCCGTCGCCTGCAGCGCGCCGAGGCGATCGGTCAACTGCGTCAACACGATGTCGTAGATTTCGCGCTCGCGCGCCAGCGCTTTCTCGCGTGCGCCGAGCACCTTGTCTTCGAAGCTCTTGAGCTCGGGCGTGATGAACCGCTCGGCGGATTTCACCGTCTGCCGCCGGATGTAATCCTTGGGCACTCGCTCGGCATGGGAGCGGTTTACTTCGATGAAGAATCCCGAGACGCGGTTGTACGAGAGCTTGAGCGAGGGGATGCCCGAGCGCTCGCGTTCGCGCTGCTCGAGCTCGAGCAGGAATTCATCCGTGTGGGTGGAGATCCGGCGCAGCTCATCGAGCTCGGCGTCGTAGCCGGGCGCGATCACATCGCCCTCGCGCAGCACCACCGAGGGTTCTTCGGCGATCGCGCGCTGCAGGAGGTCGAAGACATCGGCGTGTTCGCCGATGGTATTCGTCAACTCGATGACGAGCGGCGCCTCGATGCGCTTCAACGCCGCGCGCAAATTCGGCAGCGCCGCGATCGAACCGCGCAGGGAAGTCAGATCGCGCGGCCGTGCGCTGCGCAGTGCAACCCGGGAGAGGATGCGCTCCACGTCACCGATCGCGCGCAGGGGTTCGCGCAAACCTTCGAAGCGGCGTGCATCGACCAGCAACGCGATCGCCTGGTAGCGGCGCCGCAGCTCCTGCTGGTTGGTGAGAGGGCGGTTCAACCAGCGGCGCAGCGCGCGCGAGCCCATCGGAGTGACCGTGGCATCGAGCAGCGCAAACAACGTGGCGGAATCCTGGCCCGACAGCGAGACGTCGATCTCGAGATTGCGGCGCGTCGCGGCATCGAGCTGCAGCGTATCGCCGCGCTCTTCCACGGTCAGCGTGTTGATGTGGGGCAGGGCGGTCTTCTGCGTCTCGCGCACGTATTGCAGCAGGCCGCCGGCGGCGGCGATCGCGAGTGGCAGATCGTCGGCGCCGAAGCCGCGCAGATCGAGGGTACCCAGCTGGTCGGTCAGCAGCCGCGACGCGCTGGATAACTCGAAGTGCCACGGCGGCCGCGCGCGCAGTTCACCCTGCGTGATTTCGCCGAGCTCGCGGGCCTGATCTTCAGGCCCTAACAACTCGGCGGGTTTCAGCCGTTCGAGCTCGGCCTCGAGCGCCGCCTCGCCTTCGCACTCGAGCACGCTGAAGCGTCCGGCCGCGAGATCGAGCCAGGCGAGACCAAAGCGCACTCCTTCTTTATCTGCGCGGCGCACGACCGCCGCGAGCAGCGTCTCGCGCCGTTGTTCGAGCAGCGCGTCGTCGGTGATCGTACCCGGCGTCACCACGCGCACGACCTGCCGTTCGACCGGGCCCTTCGATTTCGCGGGGTCGCCGATCTGCTCGCACAGCGCCACGGACTCGCCCTTGCGCACAAGTCGCCCGAGGTAGGTATCGACGCTGTGATACGGCACGCCCGCCATCGGGATTGGCTCGCCGGCGGACTGGCCGCGCGAGGTAAGCGTGATATCGATGAGCTTCGAGGCGCGCCGCGCGTCGTCGTAGAACAGCTCGTAGAAATCGCCCATGCGATAGAAGAGGAGCGTGTTCGGGTGTTCGGCCTTGATGCGCAGGTACTGCTGCATCATCGGGGTGTGATTCGAGGACTTCTCGACCGATCCGTTCGTCACTTCACTTCCTGTTCTTTCGTCTGCACGGCGCCGTAGCAGATCAAGCGCCGCATATTCCTCCAGCGACCCCGGCAGAACAAACATTCCTAAGATGCTCTTGACGGAGTACAACGAACGATATATCGTTATCGCGTCGATACTTTCATATCTGGAGTTTTCAAATGTTTGGGAAGAGATTTTTTGGCCATTCCGCTCACCACCATTGGCACGCCATGCGCGGCCATGGTCGCGGCGGCGCTGGCCGCGGCCGCCGGCATGGCGCCGCGCCCGACGATGCGTCGGGAAAGGGTGGTTTTCGATTTGGACGGCGGGGTTTCGGCGGCGGTGGCGGTGGACGAGTGTTCGGGCCGGGAGACCTGCGGCTCGTGCTGTTGAGCCTCATCGATGAGAAGCCGCGCCACGGCTACGAACTCATCAAAGAGCTCGAGCAGAAGTTCAGCGGCAGCTACACGCCAAGCCCGGGTTCGGTCTATCCGACGCTTACCTTGCTGGAAGAGCTGGGGCTTCTGCGCTCCACGGCGGAGGAAGGTACCAAGCGTCTGTTCGAGATCACCGCGGCCGGGAAGCGTCACCTGGCCGAGAACGAAGCGGCGCTCGCGAGCGCGCTCGCGCGCATGGACATGGCGGCGAAGGCCGCTTCGGGCGAGCGTCCGCCGATGGATCTGCATCACGCCATGCACACGCTGAAGGCCGCGTTGATGTTCCATCGCGGCGGCTGGGACGACAAGGAAACCGAGCGCGTGCGCAAGATCATCGAAGACGCCGCGCAGGAAATCGGCCGACGTCCCTGAGAGCGGCCCTTTGATAAACCGCCGACGCGGCGCATAGTCGCGTCAACGTGGGAACATAACCACGAGGTCTTCAAAGGGTCTCCGCATGTATCACGACGACGCGAGCCCGCTGCATGCGGCTCAGGGCCGATGAGCCTGCGCCTGGCGGCGACGACTCTTGCCTTGATGCTCGCGCTGCCGCTGCCGCTGCAGGCGGGAGCGGCCGAAGCCCAGCCGGATGCTGCGGTCGAAGTCGATGCGAACGCGGAAGTTGCCGCGGTGCTGTTCGCAGCGTCCGCCACGCAGGCGGCGCTCGCGAAGTCCGCTGACGCAAAGCTGCGCGCGCAGCAGGCGCGCATCCAGGAACTCGCAGCGGAACTCAAGGCGGGCGACCGGCGGCACCGCGCCGAGATGACCGCGGCACAGGAAGCGTTCGTCACAGATCTCGCCGCACGGGACCGCGACTACGCGGCCCAGATTTCAATGTTTCGCGGGACCGTCACCGACATTGCAGCCACGCCCGAGGGCGCGCGCGCATTGGAACGCTTCAATGCCGGCGATGAACTTGGCGCGCTGGTGATTCTCGACCGGCTGCGCGCGACCAACGAACAGATGCGCCAGGCGCGCGCGCGGCTCGAGGATGCGGCCGAAGGCCGCCGGATTGCGCAGCTCGCCCTGGAAGCCCGCACGCGCGGAAAGCTCACGACGCAAGCCGTGATCGAACGCTTCGCGGGCGTCGTGAAGCTCGATCCCGCGGTGTATTCGGATTGGCTGGAACTGGTCGCGCTCTATCGAGACGCGGGCCAGCTCGGCGACGCGCGCAAGGCCGTCGACGCGCTGGCCGCCACGGCCAAGGACGACACCGAGCGGGCGCGGGCATCGGCGGTGCGCAGCGAAGTGTTGTTCCAGCAGGGGCATGTGGTCGAGTCGCGCGCGGCAGCGGAAGAGGCGGTCGCGATCAGCCGGCGGGTGGCAGCGGCGTCGCCAGGCAACGCACAGCTCGAAATCAATTTGTCGCGCTCGCTCATCTCGCTCGGCGAAGTTGCGCGCCGGCAGGCGGACATCACTACCGCGCACAAAGTGTACACCGAGGCAGTCGCGATCACGCGCCGGCGGTCGCAGGAGGATCCGGGCAACATTCTCTATCGCAACAAGCTCGCTTCCGATCTGCTGCATCTGACCGACGCGGTGAGTCAGCTCGGTGACATGCCCGCCGCACGCAAGGCGCTCGACGAGAACCTCTCGATCCTGCGCCCACTGGCCGCGCAGAACCCGGAGAGCATCGTGTATCCGCGCCGGATCTCGGTCTCGCTCATGTGGCTGAGCGATACGCTGGTCGTGCTCGGGTTCTTCAAGGAGGCGCGCGAGGCCAACGACGAGATCATCGCAACGTCCTCTCGACTGAGTGCTGCGGACCCGGCGAATGTGATCCTCAAGCGCGATCTGGCCTACGGGCTCAGCAAGCAGGAGTTCGTGCAGCGGATTGAGGGGGATTTCGCCAGTTCTCTCGCCACCACCGAACGGACCCAGCAACTTTTTATCGAGATGGCCCGCCCGGCGGATGCGGCGCTCGATTCGCGACTAGACGAGAGCCTCGGCTGGACTGACATTTCCAAGGTCCAGTATCTGCTGGGCGACTTCGATGGTGCCCTGCAGAACTCCACCACGAGCGTCGAGAAAGTACGCAAGCTCGTCGCGGCCGACGCCACCGATGGAACCACGCGTCAATACTTCGCGACCGCGCTCTACGCCCTGGGGGATGCGCTGCGTGCGAAACGCGACTTCGCCAGCGCGCGGCGCGCCTTTGAAGAAGGCATCAAGCTCGACCGCGAAATGGCGGCGAAAAGCCCCGACGCGACGGCTTTCCAGACCGACCTCTCTATCGGCCTGCTCGGTATCGGACTTGTGGAAAAGGCGCAGGGGAAAAACGCCGCTGCGCTGAAGGCGATGAACGAAAGCCTCGAGATCCGGCGCAAACTCGCCGCCTTGCATGCCGGGAATTCGGCCGCGGAACGTGCGGTCGCCGAGACCATGCGCGAACTCGTCGAACTACCGGGATCGAGAATCACCTGGGCCGCGTTTCGGGAGCAGGTGGAAACCATGCAGCGCAACGGGCTCTTCTGGCCGGCCGACAAGGGATGGCTCGAAGAAGTACGCACGCGCGCCGCGGGTGGTCCGAGCACACCGTGAGCCACGTATTCGTCTCGTACAAACGCGAGGACGAACTGCGCGTCGGCCGCCTGGCGCGCGCACTCGAAGCCGAAGGTCTCGGCGTGTGGTGGGATCGGGGCTTGCCCGGCGGCGAAAGCTGGCATCGCAATATCGAATCGAAACTGGCTGATGCCGGTTGTGTCGTCGTGATCTGGTCGGCGCACAGCGCGGGCGCCGACGGCGGCTACGTTCGAGAAGAGGCGCGCCGCGGCCTTGCCCGCAACATCCTCGTGCCGGTGCTCATCGACAAGCTCGAACACCTGCCGCTCGGCTTCGGCGAGATCCAGGCACTCGATCTCACGCGCTGGCGGGGCGAACGGCGCAGCGCGGATTTCCAGGATTTGGTGCGCACGATCCGCGCGAAGCTTTCGAACGAGCCGTTGCCGGCGCCGTTGGGGCCGAAGCGTCGGATCGCACGACGCCTGATGTGGGGCAGCGCTTCCACCATCGCGCTCGTGTTCGCGCTATTGACGATCTTCAATACGTTCGGCGTCGCCTCGAGCCTGTGTTCGCTGCCGGGTCCTCAACCCGGGCTTTCGGATACCTGCGGCAGGTTCGGGATCGGCAACCAGCCCACGCGCGCCGAGCGGGTCGCGTGGGAAGCGCGCGAACCCGGGAATTGCCAGGCGCTGCGTGATTTCGTGCAGCGTTTTCCCGACAGCGCGTTTCGCCCCAAGGCGGCAGACCTTTTGACGGCCCGCAAGCTGAGCCGTGTCGAAACCTGGACTCCTGTGAATCGTTCGCTGACGTTGTTCCAGCCAGCGGGCGACGCAGCGGCGAAAGATGAAGCGGCGGCGCGTGAACGAGCGCTCGCCGCGGCCCAGTCGCAGGCGGAGCGGCTGTGCCGCGATTTCGGCGCAACGTCGATATACCGCTTCGAGGGCGCGACGCCACAGGCGGATCAGTGGTCGTGCGCACGGGTCAAAGGCGGAGTCGCGTGCGGTTTCGATGGCCATGCCGAGTGCCGGCTGCAGATGCGGGAGCAGCGCGAAGGCGAATCCTGCGGCTGACGCGCGTGCGAGAATCGCGCGATGCCAAACCCCACCGACATGCAGTTGTCCACGCTCGCGCGCGACGTCGCTGCGCGGCTGCTTGGATCGCAGCGCCGCCTGGTCACCGCGGAGTCCTGCACGGGCGGCTGGATCGCGAAGCTGTGCACCGACATTGCCGGCAGCTCCGACTGGTTCGACTGCGGATTCGTGTGTTATTCGAATGCCGCGAAGACGCGCGATCTCGGCGTGCCGGAAAAACTCATCGAGTCCGATGGCGCGGTCAGTGATGCCGTGGTGCGCGCGATGGCGGAAGGCGCGATCGCGCGGACCCAGGCGAACGTCGCGATTGCGGTGAGCGGGATCGCGGGGCCGGGCGGTGCGATGCCGGGAAAACCCGTCGGTACCGTGTGGTTCGCGCTCGCGTACCGACAGGAAGATCGCCTGGAGTGCCAGGGACATCTCATCCAGTTCGATGGCGATCGCGATGCGGTGCGGCGTCAGGCCGTGGAATACGCGCTGAATCTGCTGCGCGCGCTGCCCCAGCTCCAACCCGCCTGAAATGCGGCTGTTCTTCGCGCTCCAGCCGACGCTTGCGCAGAGCACTGAGCTGACGGAGTACGTCGCGCCCGTGATCGCGCAGCTGGGGGCGCAGGCAGCGCCCGCGCAGAATCTGCACGCGACGCTGTGCTTCATCGGGGAGATCGAACCTGCGAGGCTCGATGCGTTGAGCGCAGCGGCCGCCAGCCTGCGCGGCCGGCCGGCGCGGTTGAAATTCGATGCGCTCGAATACTGGGAGACGCCGAAGATCCTGTGCGCGACCGCATCGGGCGATGCGTCGGCGGCGGAGGAACTCGCGCTCGCGCTGGGTGAAGCGGCGGTTGCGGCCGGATTTTCTCCGGACATCAAACCTTTCCGCGCGCATCTCACGCTCGCGCGCAAAATTCCTACGTCGCAGGCGGCGACGGTTCCGTTGCCGTTGCCGCTCGAGCCGCCGATCATGGTGCGCGCGGACCGATTTGCGTTGCTGTCGAGTCGCCGCGAAGGAGAACGCTCGATATACAGTGTTGAGAATTCATGGCCACTGTATGACTGAAAAACTCAGTATTTCGAATAGAAATAGCTGTGTATTTATACAGCCGCCTGTGCTAAATTTTTTTGCATCAAACGCGTAGCAGTCAAAGGGGATTTCGCGATGGATGAAAACCGAAAGAAGGCATTAGTTGCCGCGCTGGGCCAGATCGAGAAGCAATTTGGCAAGGGTTCGGTCATGCGTCTTGGCGACGCGGCCGCGTCTTACGACGTCGAAGCTGTCTCCACCGGTTCGCTGGGCCTCGACATTGCTCTTGGCATCGGTGGCCTGCCGCGCGGTCGCGTCATAGAAATCTACGGCCCGGAATCTTCCGGTAAAACCACGCTCACGCTGCAGGTGGTCGCCGAAATTCAAAAGCTCGGTGGTACCGCGGCGTTCGTCGACGCCGAACACGCGCTCGATCCGTCCTATGCCGAGAAGTTAGGCGTCAACGTCAACGAGCTGCTCGTCTCGCAGCCGGATACGGGCGAGCAGGCGCTCGAAATCACCGACATGCTGGTCCGCTCCAGCGCGGTCGATCTCGTCGTCATCGACTCCGTTGCCGCGCTCACGCCCAAGGCGGAAATCGAAGGCGAAATGGGCGAGCCGCAGATGGGTCTGCACGCCCGTCTCATGTCGCAGGCGCTGCGCAAGCTCACCGGCAACATCTCGCGCTCGAACACCATGGTCATCTTCATCAACCAGATCCGCATGAAGATCGGCGTCATGTTCGGCAATCCGGAAACCACCACCGGTGGCAACGCGCTCAAGTTCTACGCTTCCGTTCGTCTCGACATCCGCCGCATCGGCGCCATCAAGAACGGCGAAGAAGTGGTCGGCAACCAGACCCGCGTCAAAGTGGTGAAGAACAAAGTCGCTCCGCCATTCCGCGAAGCCGAATTCGAAATAATGTACGGCCTCGGCATTTCGCGCGAAGGCGAGATCATCGACATGGGCTCAGCCCAGGGAATCATCGAGAAGTCTGGCTCCTGGTACAGCTACAACGGTGAGCGCATCGGCCAAGGCAAGGACAACGCCCGCGATTTCCTCAAAGCGCGTCCCGAAATCGCGAAGGAGATCGAACTCCAGATCCGCGCCAAGCTCGTGCCGGTGAAGCCGGCGCGTCCGGAGCTCAAGAGCGTCGGCTCGAACGACTAAGTCGCAAGCGGGGACAGGCCAGGGTCTGTCCCCGCCTGGCGTGCGGCAAATTCATCCATGCATCCGCCCGAGCGCAACAACGTCCGGCCACGGCGGCGCCCGGGAGGAAAGGTTCCGCTCACCGCGGAGCAAGCGCACGACCTCAACCATGCGTGGGACTACGCCATCTCGCTGCTGGCGCGGCGGGACTACTCATCGCGAGAACTGAGCCGGAAACTCGAGCAACGCGGCTATCTCGAACATCCGGTAGAGGTGGTCGTCGGGGACCTCGTCTCGATGAATAAGGTCAACGACGAGCGTTACGGTCAGAACTTCGTCGCGTACCGCGCCCGGCGTGGGCATGGACCAGCGCGTATTCGCGCGGCGCTCAAGAGCTCCGGATTGACTCGGGGCGTTATCGATGACGCGGTCAAAGGTGAGGAAGCTCCCGATTTTGCCGCCCTGGCTCGAGCCGTCCGGGCCCGCAAGTTCGGCCCTGAAATCCCCAAAGACCGCAAAGAGTGGGCGCGGCAAGCCAGATTTTTGCAATACCGGGGCTTTTCAACGGATCATATCCGCGCTGTTTTGGAGGGGGCCGAAGAGGACCTCGATCCAGGCGGCGAACCCGATCCGACTTAGAGCCTTCCGAGCCCCATGCCCCAAAAACCGCCTTTCATGAGTGCGGCGGACGTCCGTCGCGCCTTCCTCGAGTTTTTCCGCGAACGCGGCCACACCGTGGTCGCGTCCGCAAGCCTTGTGCCGGGTAACGACCCGACGCTGCTGTTCACCAATGCCGGCATGGTGCAGTTCAAGGACTGCTTCCTCGGCAAGGAAAAGCGCGACTACGTACGCGCCACCACCAGTCAGCGCTGCGTGCGCGCCGGCGGCAAGCACAACGACCTCGAAAACGTCGGCTACACCGCCCGCCATCACACCTTCTTCGAGATGCTGGGCAATTTCTCCTTCGGCGATTACTTCAAGAAGGATGCGATCCGTTTCGCCTGGGACTTCGTCACCGGCACATTGAAGATCGATCCGGCGCGGCTGATGGTCACGGTCTACGCCACCGACGATGAAGCCTTCGACCTCTGGCACAAAGAAGCGGGTGTGCCGAAAGACAAAATCGTCCGCATCGGCGACAAACCCGGCGGCGGCTCGGACAATTTCTGGCAGATGGGCGAGACCGGTCCCTGCGGCCCCTGTACCGAAATCTTCTACGACCATGGTGAAAAGATTCCCGGCGGTCCGCCGGGCTCGCCCGATGCCGACGGCGATCGCTGGGTCGAGATCTGGAACCTGGTGTTCATGCAGTTCGATCGCTCGGCCGACGGCAAGCTCACGCCGTTGCCGAAGCCGTCGGTCGACACCGGCGCGGGTCTCGAGCGCATGTCCGCGGTGATGCAGGGCGTCACCAACAACTACGACATCGACCTGTTCAAGAACCTGGTGAAGGCCGCAGCCGCGCTCGCCAACACTACCGATCTCACCAACAGCAGCCTGCGCGTGATCGCGGATCACATCCGCGCCTGCACGTTCCTCATCATCGACGGTGTCACGCCGTCGAATGAAGGCCGCGGCTATGTGCTCCGGCGCATCATCCGGCGCGCGATCCGGCACGGTTACAAGCTCGGCATCAAGGACGCCTTCTTCTACAAGCTGGTCGCGACACTCGCGGCAGAAATGGCAGTCGCGTTCCCGGAGCTAACTACCGGCAAGTCGCTGGCCGAGCGCGTGCTCAAGCAGGAAGAAGAGCGCTTTGCGGAAACACTGGCGAACGGCATGCAGCTGCTCGACGGCGCGTTCGCCGCTTTGAAGGGTGGCAAGACGCTCGACGGCGAAACTGTGTTCAAGCTCTACGACACCTATGGCTTCCCGATTGACCTCACTGCAGACATCGCGCGCGAGCGCGGGTTTTCCATCGACCACGCCGGCTATGAAGCCGCAATGGAAGTGCAGCGCAAGCAGTCCCAAGCTGCGAGCAAGTTCGGCGTCGACCTTTCGGATGGCATCAAGATCGAAGGCAAGACCAGCTTCCTCGGCTACGAGGCCACGACGGATGTCGGCAAAGTCGTTGCACTGCTCAAGGGCGGCACGGCCGTGCAGGAACTCGCCGCCGGCGACGAAGGCGAAGTCGTGCTCGATCGCACTCCTTTCTATGCGGAGTCGGGCGGGCAGGTCGGCGACGCGGGTGAACTCGGCAATGTGAGCGCGAGCTTCACCGTAACCGATACGCAGAAACGTGGTGGCGCGTACTCCCACATCGGCAAGCTAGGGAAGGGCGTCATCAAGATCGGCGACAGCCTCGCAGCGAACGTAGACGCGACGCGCCGCCGCGCCATCATGGCCAACCACTCGGCCACTCATCTATTACACGCGGCGCTGCGCAAGGTGCTGGGCACGCACGTGCAGCAGAAGGGTTCGCTGGTGGCGCCCGATCGGCTGCGTTTCGACTTTTCGCATTTCCAGGCAATCACGCCGGATGAGCTCAGAAAGATCGAACGGCTCGTGAACGAAGAGATCCGCAAGAATACCGCCGCCGAAACCCGCGAGATGCCCTATGACACGGCCGTTGCGGAAGGCGCCATCGCGCTGTTCGGCGAGAAATACGAAAAAGACGTGCGCGTGCTGCGTATGGGCGACTTCTCGATGGAGCTGTGCGGCGGTACGCACGTCGCGCGTTCGGGTGACATCGGCATCTTCAAGATCGTCAGCGAAGGCGGTGTCGCCGCCGGCGTGCGCCGCATCGAAGCGATCACCGCCGAAGGCGCGCTTGACTATGTCGAACACACCGACGCGCTGGTCAAGGAAGTTGCCGGCCTGGTGCGCGGGTCGCGCGAAGACGTGAAAACCAAGGTGGCCGACGCGCTCGAACGCATCCGCCAGCTCGAAAAGGAAAACCGCGAGCTCAAGAACAAGCTCGCGAGCGGGCAGGGCACGGACCTCTCGGCAGGCGCCAAGGATATCGCGGGCGTGAAGCTCATCGCCGCGCAGGTGGATGGCGCCGATGCCGGCGCGCTGCGCAACGCGGTCGACCAGCTCAAGGACAAGTTGAAATCCGCCGTCATCGTGCTGGCGTCCGTCGACGCGGCTAACAAGATTACGCTGGTGGCGGGCGTCACCGCCGACCAGACTAACAAGGTCAAGGCGGGCGAGCTGGTGGGCAACGTCGCCGGGCAGGTCGGCGGCAAGGGCGGCGGTCGTCCCGACTTCGCGCAGGCCGGCGGGAACAACCCGGCAGCACTGGCCGCCGCTTTGCAGAGCGTCGAAAGCTTCGTCCGTGCCAAACTCGGTGCGTGAGCGTTAGGACCATAGTCCAGAAATATGGCGGCACCTCGGTAGGTTCGGTCGAACTCATCCAGCGTGTGGCCGCGAAAGTCGCAGAGATCCGTCAACGCGGCGAGCGCATCGCGGTGGTGGTCTCGGCCATGGGCGACCACACCGATCGCCTGGTCGATCTCGCCGCCGGCATCGCCCGCGAACCGAATCCGCGCGAGATGGATGTGCTGCTGGCCACCGGCGAGCAGGTCTCGATCTCGCTGCTGGCCATGGCGCTGTGCGAACGCGGCATCCCGGCGCGTTCGTTCACCGGCAGCCAGGTGCGGGTGCGCACCACCAACATTCATCGGCGCGCGCGCATCACGGCCGTCGAGGTCAGTCGGCTGCAGCAATCTCTCGACAAAGGAGAGGTGCCGGTGGTCGCGGGTTTCCAGGGAATCGACGATGACGGCGACATCACCACCATCGGCCGCGGTGGCTCCGACACCAGCGCCGTGGCGCTCGCGGTGGCGCTCGAAGCGGACGAGTGCCAGATCCTCACCGACGTAGACGGCGTCTACACCACCGATCCACGCATGGTTCCGGAGGCGCGGCTGCTGGCGCGTATCTCGTTCGAGGAGATGCTCGAGCTCGCGGGCCAGGGATCGCGCGTGCTGCACCTGCGCTCGGTCGAATTCGCCGCGAAATACCAGGTGCCCTTACGTGTGTTGTCGTCGTTCCGTCCCGGACCCGGCACACTGATATGCAAAGAGGAATCGAACGTGGAAGCTCCCCTTATCTCTGGCATCGCATTCAACCGGGACGAAGCCCAGTTGACGATTTCCGGGCTTCCCGACACGGCCGATTGCATCGCGCGCGTGCTCAAGCCCATTTCGGCGGCGAACATCGAAGTCGACATGATCGTTTTGGCCCCCGCGCGTGGCGGTCTCAAGGACCTGTCATTTACGGTGCATCGAGACGACTACCTCGAGGCGCAGCGCATTGCGCAAAACGTAACGTCCGAATTTCCGGGCGCGCGCATGGCGTCCGATGACAAGGTCGCCAAGATTGCGGTCGTTGGAGTAGGGATGCGTTCCCATGCCGGCGTCGCAGCGCAACTCTTTGAATCCCTTGCGGCACAAGGCGTGAAAGCGCTACTCATTTCGACTTCCGAGATAAAAATCGCGGTGTTGGTCGCCGAAGACAAGCTTGAGTCTTGTGTCAAACGGCTGCACCAGGATTTGGGACTTAACCGCCCGTTATGAGACACCCATCTGTAGCGACGGCGTAGGACGAATGCTAATGTGCCGCATCGCTGATCCAGCCATGCATTCCGGGGCCAAGGACGGCAATAACGAAGAGGCTCCGCGGAGGGCCCGCAACATGCTCATATTGACGCGACGAGTAGGCGAATCAGTTGTCATCGGCGAAGACGTTACCGTTACGGTCCTTGGCGTGAAGGGCAATCAGGTTCGCATCGGCATCAATGCGCCAAAGACCGTGTCCGTGCACCGCGAAGAAATCTTCGAACGCATCAAGAACGGCCGCTCCGCCGGCGAAGGCACTGCCCCGGCCGAGGGCGAAACGAGCGTTCCGCGAGAGAGCCTGCCCGCCTGACCTGATTTCGTGCGATTTTTGCCAGATCGCTCTCCGGCTCATTATGATTGCGCCCCCCGGAGAGATGGCCGAGTGGTCGAAGGCGCGCCCCTGCTAAGGGCGTAAGGGCCAAAAGCCCTTCGAGGGTTCGAATCCCTCTCTCTCCGCCAATTCAAGACTTGGCGAAAAACAAGACGTTACGAAGTCCGGTGCAATGCCAGGAGTTTCGTATTGCCAGCCTACTGCCAGCTCTACTGCCAGAGCACGTCTGTATCGGACTGCGGCCGATACTCGAGTTCCAGTCAGTGCAGGCGAGATGAGCGAACAAACAGAGGTACGCCAGTGGACATGCGGGGAGCTAACAACTCGTGCGCAAGTCTCGAAGTTTTCAATGCACTCGCGATCGCCTTGGTGTGCTCGGCGCTCTCATTCCGCTTGCCACGGAGCCACCTGAAGTTGGCTAACTGCGTTCTGTCGTAGGCGTGCGTTATCTAACGGCGGGCTCGAGCGATTTGATCAGTAGTTGAAAAGAAGAATCTCCGCCGTGGGCGATGTCGGAGACTGCGACCAGAATGTCTTCGCCTACCAGGAGTTGCTCTGGGCTCGCAGGCCGTTTCCCAACTTGCGCAGCAGTTTGGCAAGGCTGGCCCGCTCGGTCGCAGAAAGTCCCGCGACCGCGGCTGCGGCCTCGGTGAAGCGGACGAGTATCGCCTTGTCTACGAGTTTGAGTCCCTTGTCTGTGAGCGCGGCCATCAACGAACGGCGATCGGCATCTTCCAGACTGCGCTTCAACAGCCCCAGGTTCTCCAAGCGATTGAGGCATGCAGTCATGGCGCCGGACGTGACCAGCACGGATTTCCTGAGCACCGTCGGTGTCAGCCGATACGGATCGCCGGAGCGCCGTAGAGTCGCCAGCACGTCGAGATCGGTGTAGATGAGACCGGTGCCCTTGAGCCATTTGTTGGCCCTGGCCTCGAGCAGGCGGCCCAACGCGAGGACTCGGCCCACCACTGCCATCGGTGCGGCATCCAGGTCCGGACGTTCGCGCCGCCAGTCGCGCAGCAGCCTGTCGACGACGTCGTCGCTGGGGATCACAGTCTTTTCGGAACCGGGCTTCTGCTTCCGCACGCGCTCTATCCTTGTTAGGGGAAAACTATATCAATACGAAGTAACTTGACATGAAGATAATGCCGGCCGAGTATGCCACGCCCGTCGGTAGATAGGAAAGCCCATGCAGAATTCCCCCAACGCTGGCCAACTGCGGTGGTTCACGTTGCCTGTCCTCCTGGCGCTCGCAGGCGGCGCGTCAGACGCTACAGCAGCAAGCGCCCGCAAGACGGGTGAGATTCAACCCGATTCGAAGTCCGGCGTATTGGTTGAAAGCGCGCCGTTTCTCAACCTCGATTTCGAGAGAGCGACCCCTCAGGGAATGCCGCTCAACTGGTACATCGAGGCGGAGGAGGCTGGCGCCAGGGTCCGGGTGGCCATCGACGCCATGCATGCGCGCTCGGGTCGCACCGCTCTGCGCATCGTGTCAGACAGCAGGGAACCGATTCCGCTCTACACGCCGCTGTTTCTCGACCAGAGCTGTTACCACGAGGCTATCCTCACCGGATTCAGTTATGCAGACGCGCGCGGAATCGCGATTCGGCCGATTCTGTTTGCGCAGGGCGGTCCGCGATCGGCAGGCGAGACATCGATGCCGACCGGGGGCGTCTGGCAGTCGTTTCAACACCGGATGACAAGCAACCGCGGCGAGTGCTTGCCGGATAACCTCAAGATCGGTCTGCTGGTGCTAGGGCCAGGCGAAGTCTGGGTCGACGGGCTGCGAGTTGTGGTTGACGGCCGTGCGTGGGGCGCCGACAAAGAGACCGCGACTACGCCGAGCCAGCGAGATGTTCGGACCCTCCGAGCGGCTGCGGTCGACCTCCAAGACTTTTCCGCAAATGCCAGCCGGCCGGTCCAGGCGCGCGCTATGCAGCTGTTCCGATCGGCCCGGGTGATCGCGCTCGGCGAGAACAGCCATGGTGCCGCCGCACTTTTCCGGATGAAGCTCGAACTCATCCGCTTCCTGGTCCGCGAGCGCCGCTACACCGTGCTGGCACTCGAGGCGCCTGCGGCCGAAGCCGACAAGGTCAACGACTACGTACTGGGCGGCACGGCGACCCGGGAGACCATCCTTCGAGCCCTCACGTATCCAAGCTGGCAAACGGCAGAAATGTGGAGCGTTGTCGAATGGCTGCGGGACTACAACCGAACCGCCAAGGTCGCGGTCCAGTTCCGCGGCTTCGACGTCCAGCAGCCACGGCTCGCGCTGGCGGCCATTGCGACGCTCGTAGCCACCGCGGGCGATCCGGCGGCTGCCGCGACGCTAGATGGACTCGACCAGGCGCTGTCGTCGTCTACGCCGTCCGACATCGCGACGGTCCTTGCGCGATTGGGTTCTTTAGGCACCCGGTTGGACACGAACGGAGTCCTTTCAACAAAGGATCGGCAGCGACTGGCCCGCTACGTACGCACCTTCGAACGTGGGCTCCGGATGGACAGACCGGACGTGAACGGCCAGTCACGCGACGCCTACATGGCCGAGGAAGTGATGGACCTACTCGAAGAAACGGCCAGCGAAGGCGGTGTCATCTTGTGGGCCGACAACAGCCACGTCACCCGCTTCGGCGGCGCCATGGGCGCTCATCTCGGCCGGCGGCTTCACGACGACTATCTAGCCATCGGCTTCACGTTCAACCGTGGCCACTATTCGGCCTACGGTCCGGCGCTCCGTTATGCCGCACAGATGGGTTTTCCGGGCACGCACGAATATCTATTGTCGAAGAGCCTGAGGGGCGCCAATCTAGTGATGCTCGCCTCCCTGCCGGCGACGCATCCGCTTCGACAGATCGCAGGATTTCGATATATCGGCTCCAGGCCACAGTTGTTGAACCAGTTCCACCCCCATCGTCTGGAGGATCACTTCGACGCAATCGGCTTCGTGGAGTCCACGGACAGCACCCGGTATCTTGTCAAGCATGTCTTCGAGTGAAGACGGGTTGTGCAATGGCTTCCCTATGGAGGCGACTAGCTATTGCCAGCTCTACTGCCAGCGGCGGGGAGGCGTGGGGAAGTGGGGGGACGACAATTCGAGGGAAAACCGTAAGTTACTGATCGCTAAGAGTCTTCCGTTTGGCCAAAAGCCCTTCGAGGGTTCGAATCCCTCTCTCTCCGCCAATTCTTCGGCCAGCGTTGACGATGGTCGCACCTCGCCGCCACAAAATCAGCGGGGCGTTTCGCCGGAAATTCGGCCGATACTTCGATGAGCTCCGCTCGAGGCGTTGACCAAGAAAAAACAAGTCGAAAAATCACGCATGGCTCGTTGGTCGTAGCTCCGCGGCATGACTCGTACAATCGCGATATGAAAAAAGCGGTCGCATGGGCGCTCTCTACGACAACCAGCGTTTTCGCCGCCAACGCGCAAACGCCGCCTCCCGCGCCCGCCCCTGTCGTCACTGAAATCGTCGTCACCGGTGAGAGACCCGCCGTCGAAACTCGCGTCGATAGAAAGGTGTATGCGGTTTCACGAGATCTGCAGGCCCCGATCGGCAGCGCCACTGACGTGCTGCGCAACGTGCCGTCGGTGAGCCTGGACATCGAGGGCATTCCGAGCCTGCGCGGCGACTCGAGCGTTCAGATCTTCATCGACGGCCGCCCTGCCCCGGAGTTCAACGGTGCGAACCGCGGCGCGGCGCTCGAGCAGCTTTCCGCCGACGAGATCGATCGAATCGAGGTCATCACCAACCCGCCGGCGAACTTTAAGCGCGAAGGGACGGCGGGGATCATCAACATCGTGCTCAAGCATTCACGCAAATCACGGTCGGGGTCCGCGCGCGCGAGCGTGGGCACCGCAGGGCGGTATGCCGCCGGCATGAGCCAGGGCGTGCAAGCGGGCAAGCTGAACTTGCGGGCTTCCGCGCAGGTGCGCCACAACCTCCGGGTCCGGAATTCCGAAGAACGCCGAATTTTGCGCGATGCAAACGGCACAACCGAGAGCGATCGACAGCTCTTCGGCCGAGGCGATGACGACCGCGTCGGAAAGTCGGTCAACGTGTCCGCGGACTACGACGCGAGCGAGCGCGACCGCCTCAGCGCGGAGGGCGACTTCTGGCGCCGTGACTCCGCGAGCCGCTTTACCGAAAATTCGCTCGTCCTCGGCACCGACGCCACGTCGAATGAGACGTCGCGGACTCGCCAGTCGGACGACTACAACTACTACAGCATCGCAGCTTTGCGGTGGCACCACGCAGGCGAAGTCGAGGGTGACGGGCTGGACGTGAGCCTGCAGCGCGGGGAAGGTCGCGAAGTCGAGCCGTGGCGGTTCACGGAGTCGAGCCTGGAACCGGTCGCGCCCGACCGGCTCCGGGATCAGAAGACGTACGAGACCGAGGTGACGACCGAACTCTCGATCGAGCGCACGCAGACCTTCGAGTCGAAGGCGCGGCTCATCGCAGGCTACGACGCGGAACGCACGAAAGGAAATTACGATCTGGTCCAGACCCTCCCGGCACTCGTCGGCGAACCCCCGGTGATCGACGACGATGCATCATGGCGATACCTGCATGAGCAGACGATCCACGCGCTGTACGCGTCGTTCGAGAAGCCGTTCGGCGCGTGGACGGTGCTGGCCGGTCTCAGGCTCGAGCAGGCTGACGTCTCCGCGGCGAGCGACTACTTCCGCACATATCCCACCCTGCATTTCGCGGACAAGCTCGACGAACACAATACGCTGACGTTCAGTTACTCACGCCGGGTGGAGCGGCCGTTTTGGCGCTCGCTCTATCCGGGCGTGTTTCGCATCGATGAGCAGACGCTGTACGCCGGCAACCCCGATCTCAAGCCCAGCGAAAGGGATTCGCTCGAAGGGGGATGGTCGTGGGAGGACGGCCGCTCGTCACTCAGTGCGACGGTGTATGCGCGGCGCACGCACGACGAGTTCACGGACGTCAACACGCTGATCGACGACGATGTGTTGGTGATCCAACCGGTGAACCTCGGGCAGAGCCAGTCCGGCGGACTCGAGCTCGTTGCGTCGGGGCGCATCGTGGCCGGACTCGATGCCACCTTGAGCGGCAACGCCTATTACAAGGAGATCGACGCGAGCAACCTGGGGTTCGACAGCAAGAAGTCGACGATCAGCTACGAAGCGAAGGCCGCCCTCAACTGGCGCGTGAGCGAGCGCAACCGCGCCCAGGTGAATGTCGAAGCGAACGGCAAGGAGCTCACGCCGCAGGGGTACAAACGCGGCAGTGTGGCGGTGGACGTGGGGTACCGGTTTCAGGTGCGGCCGAATTTTGCGGTGTTGGTCACGGCGTCCGACGTGTTTGCGAGTCGTCGGGACCAGGTGGTGCTGGATTCGCTCGCGATAACCAGCTCGGACACCGTGCGGCAGCCGGGGCGGATCGTGTTTGTTGGCGTGTCGTGGACGTTGGCGGCGGACAAGAACTCGGAGAGCTTCGAGTACGAGAAGTAGGTGGGACGTTTGATTGGAGGGTGACGTAGCATCGACCCCGACGATTCAGATCAAACGTCGGCAACCGAATAGTGATACGCCGCACCCTTCGTTTGTCGGTTGTGCAGCGCAAGCTGTGGTGGCAAATACGAGAAGTTAGGTTGCCAATGCATCAAACAGTCCTGTCGAGACAATTGTAAGCAGCCGCCGGCTACTTGCGTGCTGCGCCCGAGCAGATTGTCTGGAGCAGAGTAGGGAAGTCGATTCCGGCGGCTCATGCGGCTCGCGGAAGCAGGCTGGTGGCTGTCATCCCAGGAAGCGAATTAACTTCCAGGCACCAAAACCTCCCTTCTGGGTCACGCCGGAAGTCGACCCTACTGCAAGTTCCAAGCTTCAGCGCACGATGCGCCGTTACTGCGTAGTTCTGCAAGGTCGCGGTCTCTTGAGGCGAAATGTCAGCGGGAAAAAGCTCGCGTGCCGCTCCCACTTGGTATTTTTATACGTAGTCGAATACTTCATTCGGCGTGAAGATTTCGCCCACGGGTAGCGGTGCACCGTTGAGTATGCCGACAGTTAGTTCTCTCCCAGGAACAAATCTTTCGATATTACTTCGTCGTCGCGAACAATCCGTGCAGGGCTTTGACCGTCATGGTCTCGCCATTCGATGACTCAGCACTGGAAATCCGGGCTCCGGCCCGCAAGCACAACGATCGTAAAAGAGGGACTCGAAATCTTACCGGTCAATGCTCAAGGCGACCGTCGCGCGCTGCCCCGTCGCGCGCTGCAGCTCCACTTCCAGACGCAGCGGCGAACGCCCGATGGGCAAGAACTCGAAGTCATAAGTCTCGCCGGGGAAGATCTCCAAATCGGCGGGCTGCGTTGTGACCAAAGCTTCGGGTAAAGCGGCTCCGTCCTTCGCCACGAATCGCCACATCACCAGCTCCTCGGCTCGCGTGAGCCGCACGCGCACCGACAGGGAGGCGGTAATGCCAATCAGGCGGAACCGTTGATTGCGGCCGGCTTGCAATGACATCGGCGGAGGGTTGGTCGCGCCGTTCACGAGCACAGGATCCTTTTGATCATCAAGCCCGCCCTGACCGAACACGAATACGTGGTCGACCTCGTTATCAAGGACTTGGCCGGGCTCGAGCACTATCAGCGCACCATACAAGCCAGTGGTGAGCTGCACATAGTCGTTGAAGTGCGTGTGGTAAATGAAGGTGCCGGCGCGGGGCGGTGTGAAGCGAGCCACAAACGAGCTTCCCGGCGCGATGTGTGGAGTCACATTGCGCGAGTCGCCACTCCAATGGGGAACGCCGTCGAAGTAGCTCTCCAGCTCGATTCCATGCCAGTGGACTGCGGTCGCGCGAGCGATGTCGTTGACGATGGTGATCTCGACCGGATGCTTTTGCTCGAGCACGATCATCGGACCGGGCGAAGTTATGGGTTCTGAAGCCAATGCATAGCCAAGGCCAGGCGCGCTCAACCCTAGTGTTTGATAACGAACACCTGCCCGCTCGCCGATTCGCAGTTTGAGGCGGCGTGGTACTGCCTTCGCTTGAGCCACGCGTTCGGTCTTCCTGAAGGCGTGGATTCCAAGCACGAGCCCCGCCATGTGTTGATCGTGGGGGAGAGCGGCGTACTCCTCGTACCAGTTAGGTACTTGCAATCGGTTGTCGGGCATCACATGAAACAAGTTGTGACAGTGGAAGAGCCAATTGCCGGGCTCGGCAGGCGACCAAATCATCGACATTGTGCTTCCGGGCTGCATGGGCTGCGTGACGACGAGGTTGCGTTCGCCAGGCACGCGAGGCACATCAATCCAGTTATCGCCCGCGCTCGTGACCTGAAAATACGTCCCATGCAGATGCATCGGATGTCGATGATCGGTGGCGTTGATCCATCTCCAGGCCACCGCCTCTCCCACCTGGTAGGTTAGTCGCTCCGTGTCAGGCCATGATTGTCCGTTGATCACCCATGCACCGAGCCCGCTCCCGACGTTGACGCCGTCGCTTGCTGAGCCCAATCGACCGATGACGAATACGCGATCGCGTGGGATCTCGCCCGCGGGATCGACGATCAGAGCTCCAGTCAGTTGGCTGTCAAGACCCTCGCGCTGGTTCAGTCCGGTGCCCGTCGTTCCCCAGTAGTAGTAAGTACCCGGCCGCGTAGCTCGAAAGCGTACTCCAGCGGTTCCGTGCGCCGGGACACGCAGCGGGAGTGAAGAGTTCGCACGATCGTCGAGGCCGTGCACGAATATATCGCTGCTCAGCGGATTGTTGATCGATATGTCGACGAGTGTGCCGTCACGGACTCGAATGAGCGGGCCGGGCGTCGTGAGCGTCTTGCCCGTTTCGCCGAAACCAAGCACATCATAGGCAGGAAGCGAACGTTCAGGTCGCCACGCGCCCTCGCCGATTTCCAGTCGCAGCGTCAGCACGCCATCCTGGTACGTTCCTGCGGCGACTCGGTTTTCGTTGGCGTGCACAACACGCTCAGTAGCACCAACGTTTTCCTGGCCTGATTTATGACTGGCGCAGGCAGTCAGCAAGAGAATGAAGAGTAAGGTCGTGCCGATGCGCATTTCACCGAGCCTAGCTCAAGCGACACTACAGTTGTGAATAGCGTTGCAGAGGCTGCGATTCGAACGAGCCGAAATTTCCTGCTTTCGAGTTGTTGCTCGGCCAAGCGGTCTTACGTCAATTGTTGGGCTAAAAAGGCAGCCATCGCGCCGGTCGAATTGACGTTTTCTTGATGGGTATTTCCAAGGGTACTAATATTCGGGAATATCCGAAAACGCTTGAATTCATGTTCTTCGGGAGCCGATGTGAATCTCTCTCCGCCAAAATGCTCCCTAAATATCAATTGCTTACGAACTGGTTAGCCGTGGAATGCGGCATTTTCTAGGGATTCGAATCGCCAACCGCATCTGCTTGCCGTGCACGCGACTGCCATGCCCCTCGATCTTCGAGAGGCGATCTCGATTGAGCAGCTTGTCCTAACAAACAGCAGCATCGTTACGCGATCTGAAGTAGTTAGCTAGGATCGATCGGCCCAACCAATAGACGTCGGCATGTAGTTGGCGGAGACGCGATTCGGTAAAAGTTGAATCTGTTAAGGGATTTGATCACGACGATCGCGCACGAGTGGTACCACCAATACATGCATGCTTCTGGACACGACTATCCGAACGATGAGACGTCTGCTGAGAATTACGGCAAGGATGCAGCAGCGCGTTGGCAGACAGACAATGGCAGCAAATGCGGCGGCCTATGAGATGAATTCGTGAGCTCGCGCCAGACGCCAGCGGTGATGCTGGGCTGCTTGCTCGTCGCTGCGCTGATCGCAACCTACATTGGATTTCGGTCACGCGCTTCGACCGATGTCGAGCCGGACGCTGTCTCCGGATCCGGTTTGGAAAACCGAACGACAGAGCCGGCAACTAGCACGGCACGGAAGCCTGCGTCTCCCGCATCTGCCGTGAGTGCCCCGGTTGCAGCGAACGATGCAGGCCCGGCGTTTGAGAAGCTGCGACTTTGCGCCTACGCATCCCGGGAGCTCGCCGTCACCAATTCGCTCTTGGACTGCAAGGAGTATGAAGGCAGGACGGATTTCCAGGACCTCTACGCCCAATGCCTGAATGGGTGGATGAACGTGCCGAATCGGAAGACCGCCGCGGAGGCAACACTCAAAGATGCAGGCTGCGGCGATAGGACCGATGTCGCGACTCGCTATTTCGAGGCGACCAAGCAGGCAGCCAGGGCTGGTGATGCGGACGCCCAGATGTGTTACCTGCAAGGCGAGTTCAGCACATCGAATGGGAAGCCAATTTTCACGGATGCGGAGGTCGAAGAATACGAGCGGGTCGCACCTCAGTATGTCAATGCCGCGCTCCAGCGCGGCGATTGGCGCATCGTGGAGCTGATGACGAAGGATAGCTTTCACCCTGGCGTCGAACCCATCCGGCAGATCCCGAATGTAGGTAAACCAGAAACGATCTACAAAATGAGGAAGCTGCTCCGCCTCGGTGCGAGCGGCTCTTACGCCAAGTCGCTGGACATGGATTTGGACGGAATGATTCATCCAGACCTTGTTCCCGAGGCGGCTTTGCCCGCAGACGCGGTCAAAACAGGGGATTCATGGGCACAGCAAACCTTCAATGAGAACTTCTCGGGTGTCGCTGGGCTGACCGAGCGTCCCACGGTTTGCATGGCGCTTATTGGCAACATAGATAGATTGCCTGGGCCGACCACCACCATCCCCTGATGAGTTCCGACGAGTTTCAGCGTCGCATGAGGATGGTCGCGGCGATTGCGTGCAAAATCCGCGCGAATCAAGTGCCCGGAGTCTCAAAATTTGCTAACTGCTACGCCAGCGCCGGATCGTTGCCGCGTCGACCCCTGCGAGCGGGGCGATGGTCTGGATAGTTATGCACTAGCTCTACATCTGCGATGCGGCGTCAAAGCCTCCGGCAGAACGGCGGCGGCGCCTTTTCATTACACACATCGGGCTTGGTGTGGGTCGTCGTCCAATATTTCAAAAGGCCGAGTTGTGTGGCGACGGCCGGGAAGCCCGGATCGGCCAATGTTCCGCGCATGCTCCGATCCCAGAAGAGCGATGGCCCCGGATATTCCCGCGTCGTCGCTATCCGGGACGCGATTTGAAAAGCTTCGTGGTTCGCGCCGAGATCTGCCAGCAGCCTCGCGACGTCATCCGTCTGCTGGTCTTCAGTCAGTGCAAGGAGGGCCTGGACCGCCTGCGCCTTGGCTTCGGAATCACGCGTCGCCAGTGCGCGATGCCCTCTCAGCAGGGCCGCGCGCAGTTCCGCGGAAATCGGTAATGTCGGGTCGAGCAGGAGGTTGATGTCACCAAGCTCAGTTGCCTTGTACATCGCGAGCCGTTTCGCAAAGCCGGCATCCGGAGCGAGGTCGATCGCCGCATCGAAATAGGGTTTCGCCTCGTCAGGCTTGCCCGCGACGACCAGCGCGTCGGCCAAAGTCAACGGCGTATAGACATAGAGGGCCAGCATGTCGTTGGCCTGGTGCAATTGTTCGACCGCCTCGGCAATCCGCCCGACGTTGACCAACATCCAACCGTATTGATGGTGCTCGCATCCGCAATCCAGCCGACGGGCCGCGACGGCGCGTTTCAACAGGTCTTCCCGACCGACCCAGTCGCGCCGATCTAGCAGCATGGCTTTGATATACAGGGCTTCGCTGTTCCTGCGGTCGATCGCTACCGCCCGGTCGGCCGCCTGACGTCCACTCGCGCGCGCCTCTTCGGCGATCCGACTGTTCTCCGCGCTCATTGCGACTTTCCAGTACGCACCGGCGACCGCCGCCCAACCCCAGGAAAAGTCCGGAACGGCAGCGACGACTCGTTGCGCCGGAATCAGGGCTTTCCGTCCGTCCAGTAGATTGGGATCCCAGTGTCCCTCACAAAATTGCATGTAATCCCTGAGGACTCCGTCGGGCAGAGGCTTGGAATAGGTTGATGCTCCAAACAGTCCGCAACGGACCACATTGCCGGCATCCACGGCGATGTGGCGTGGAACCCTCGAGACTTCACCCCCGTCGTAGTTGAAAGTGTTAGTCCAAAGGGTTGCGCCGGAGCGCTCGTTGGCCATGCGAGTGATGACACGGATCGTGTGTTTGTCCCGCTGGATCGCCCCACCCAGTGTGTAGGCTGGCGCTGCGCCCGGCGCCGGGGCTGGTGCAGTCGAAACGCCCACCGCGCCGTCGACGCTGAATGCCGCGGTAATCTCCGCGTCCACGGTATCCCGAAGAGTTGCAGGCAAGTCTGCCGACAGGAGCTGAAACCCGGCCAAGCGTATCGTCATGCCGTGACCTGCGGCTTGGGGCGGCCGTAGCGCCCACCAGATCCCAGCAGCCGCAACCAGCGAAAGCAAGCCGGCGGCTGCGATCGCCATCCCGCGCCGCGAGGAGAAAGTCGTTCGCCGGGAAGCAGATGTGGCAGCCGCGGAAGCCGCCGTCTCGGAACCTGAAATCTGCTCGATCCGGCCAACCAGCATGTCGATCGACGTGTCCCAGCCTTCGAACGCGTTGATCCACTGACGTGTCGACAATTCGTAGGCGAATGCGTCGCTCGGCTCGACGTCTTTGAGGCGGAGCGCGATAACCGGCACGTGGTAGCGGCTGGCGAGCGAGAGCTCCTTCTTGATCTCATCGCTAGTGTTGGCTGCGTCC
>DATHJZ010000088.1:0-13106 GCA_035286365.1 Steroidobacteraceae bacterium
GCTCGTTGAAGAGCATCAGCACCAGTACGCTGCTGTTCTGCCTGTATTCACTGGTGTTCGGCGCGATCCATCCGCTGATCGACAACGCTTGCCACGTGGGCGGGTTGTTAGGTGGAATCATCTCGGGAGTGATCCTCGCGCGCCCGTTCACCATCGAGGCGCGCGCCGTGCGCCAGCCCGCGAGATTGTTGATGGCGTTACTGGTCATTGGATTGCCGCTGGCGTGGATGGCAAAGCCGCTGGTTACACAGCAGGGCAGTCAAGCCGAAGGCCTGAGGTTCCAGCTCGAGCTGGCCAAATTCGGCCGCATCGAAGCCGATCTGGTGCGCAGGCAGACCGATATCCTTACCTTCCCGCCGAATGCGCGCGTCAACCGGCTGGAAATCGCGAAGCGCCTGCGCGAAGAAGTGCTCATCCCCTGGCGCGAAGCGGCCCGGCCGATCCTGCAGTCAACGACGATTTCGGAGCAGGACTCGCCCTCGGCACGATTGCAGGCGGCAATGCGCAACTACGTACGCGCGCGCGAAACAGCCGTCGCGCTGCAGGTGCTCGCCCTGGAGACCGCCGACCTGTCGGATCAGGCGCGAGCCACGTCGGCAGACCAGCGATTGGCCGAAGCGATGGAAGAGATCAACGTCCTGATGCGCGAGTAAATTGAAATGGAAATGGGGACACTCCCCATTTCCTAGCAAAAGGGGCCGCACCTGCCCGCGCCTCCGAACTAAGCTGCGGTTCCGAGGTCGCACCATGTGGCACCAGGAGGCCATGATGAAGCGTCGAGTGGGGTTGGGAATCGCGCTTGCAGCGTGCGCGGCGGTCGAAGCCGCTGAGCCCACCCCGGTCGCGCCCCCGGCTAACTCCCTGCCGGCCACTTCGATTCCGAAGCCGGCTATCAAGAAGCCGCTCGATCTGCGCGTTGGCGATATACGCAAGTACATGATGCCGGATGAATTTCGCGAGGCACTCGCCGCGCCGGACGCCGACAAGAACACCGTCGTCGTTGAAGCCAGGCGCGAGCTGCTGCCGGTGGCCTACGAAAAGCCGATTCCGGATGGCCCGTTGATGCCGCTGTGGTGGGCGCTCAAGAACCCGGCCAATAGCTGGCGCATCCTGCTACCCGACATCAATCGCGGACCCGCCGGGCCGCCCGACGTCGTGCCGCCGCCTGTCTTCCGCCGGGGACCTTAGCGGAGGGTGGTGCCGGGAAGGGAATCCCGGGAGAAGCTTCCGATATTGTTCGACACCGAGCCCGAACTCGGCGCTTCTCCCGGGATTCCCTTCCCGGCACCACTATCTACTCAACTCGTTGTCGACGGACTCTTCGCTGACGTGGAAATACACGCGCGATCAGGCGCGATGCGCGTTGATCGAATCCCGCAGGACCTGCGCAGCCTTGCGCGCAGCGTTCGCGAAGTCATCGCCTGAGCTGGCGTAGAGAATGGCGCGCGAGGAACTGATCACGAGCCCCGTGCCCGCCGCTGTCTTGCCAGCCGCCATCACCTTCGCCACATCGCCGCCCTGCGCGCCGACACCCGGCACCAGGAACGGCAGATCGCCGACGCGTGAGCGAATGTCGGCGAGCTCCTCCGGATACGTGGCGCCCACCACCAGCATGCAATTGCCATTGGTGTTCCATTCCTTCGCCACCCGCTCGGCGACATGCTGGAACAGCTTCTTGCCGCCACCCACATCCAGATCCTGAAAATCCTTCGCCCCAGGATTCGAAGTGCGGCACAGGATGATGACGCCCTTGTCGCCATGCTTGAGGAACGGCTCCACCGAATCGCGGCCGAGATAAGGATTTACCGTCACCGCATCGGCGTCGTAACGCTCGAAGGCTTCGTGCGCGTACTGCTCGGCCGTGCTGCCAATGTCGCCACGCTTGGAATCCAGGATGACGATGGCGTTCGGGCAGGTCGACTTGATGTAGTCGATGGTGTGCTCGAGCTGGTTTTCCGCCGAATGCGCGGCGTAGTGTGCGAACTGCGGCTTGTACGCGCACACCAGGTCGCGCGTGGCGTCGATGATCGCCTTGTTGAACTGGTAAATGCCGCCCGGCGCGTCGCGCAACGCATCGGGAAACTTGCGCGGCTCCGGATCCAGTCCCACGCACAACAGCGAGTTGCTCGCCTGCCACGCCGCCGCCAGTCTGTCCGTGAAACTCACCTAACTACCTCGAGATACTCCAGCATCATGATCTTGACACCAAGCGACGCAAAGTTCACCTGTATGTTCGCCTGCGGTCCCTGGCCTTCCACCTTGAGGATGACGCCTTCGCCGAACTTCTTGTGCCGCACGCGCGCGCCCAGTTTGACGCCCGGCGCCAGCTCTTCCACCGGCGCCCTGAACCTGCCCGCGGCCACCGGCCGCGAAATCTGGATGCGCGGGCGGATCTCGTCGATCAGATCTTCCGGGATTTCGGAGATGAAACGCGAGGGCGTGCCGAAACTGTCCATGCCGTGCAGGCGCCGCTGCTCGGCGTACGTGAGGAACAGCTGCTTCATCGCGCGCGTCGCGCCGACGTAGCAAAGCCGCCGTTCCTCTTCCAGGCCTTCCGCGTCGTTCAACGAACGCTGGTGGGGAAACAGGCCGTCTTCCAGGCCGCACATGAACACCACGGGGAATTCCAGGCCCTTGGCCGTGTGCAACGTCATCATCTGGATGCAGTCCTCCCAAGCCTCGGCCTGGCCTTCGCCGGATTCGAGCACGGCGTGCGCGAGGAATGCCTCGAGCGGCGGCAGTTTCTCCTCGTCGCTGTTCGCGCCATCCGGCTCGAACCCGCGCGCCGCGGACACCAGTTCGTTCAGGTTCTCGACGCGCGCTTCGCCGCGGTCGCTCGCCTTCTCTTTCTTGTGGTGGTCGACGAGTCCTGTGTTGTTGATCACGTGATCGACTTGCTCGTGCAGCTCGAGCCCCGCGATGTCACGCCCCAATTGGTCTACCAATTGCAAGAAGCCGTTCACCGCGGACTCCGCCTTCGCGCCTAACAACCCGTTGGCGATGCAGTGCGCCGCGGCCGCCCATAACGACGTACTGGCCGCCTTGGCCTGCTCGCGCACGACGTCGAGCGAGCGCGCGCCGATGCCGCGCGTCGGCAGATTGACCACGCGTTCGAAAGAAGCGTCGTCCGCGTGATTCGTGATCACACGCAGGTACGCCAGCGCGTCCTTGATTTCAGCGCGCTCGAAGAACCGCAGGCCGCCGTAGACCTTGTAAGGCATGCGTGCGCCCATGAACACTTCTTCGAATACGCGCGACTGCGCGTTCGAGCGATACAGGATCGCGACATCACGGCGCGCGCCACCCTGGTTCACCCATTCCCGGATCCGGTTCATCACGAACTCGGCTTCGTCGCGTTCGTTGAACGCGGCGTACAGCTTGATGCGTTCGCCGTCCGTGCCCTCAGTCCACAGGTTCTTGCCGAGACGGCCCGTATTGTTCGAAATGAGCTGGTTCGCGGCCTTGAGGATGTTGCCCGTGGAGCGGTAGTTCTGCTCCAGGCGGAACAGCTTCGCCGCCGGGTAATCCTTCGAAAAGCGCGTCAGGTTCTCGACGCGCGCACCGCGCCAGCGGTAGATGGACTGGTCGTCGTCGCCCACCACGAATGGCGCGCCATCCTGACCCGCGATCAGCAACGCCCAGGCGTACTGGATGGCGTTCGTGTCCTGGAATTCGTCGATCAGCACGTGCCGGAAGCGGTGTTGGTAGTGCTTGAGCAGCGAGGGATTCTTGAGCCACAGCTCGTACGCGCGCAGCAGCAGTTCGGCGAAATCCACGACGCCGGTGCGCTGGCACTGCGCCTCATACTCGGAATAGATCCTGATGAGCTGCCTGCGCGTCGGATCGCCCGCGTCTTTCATCACGGGCGGACGAATGCCTTCATCCTTGTTGTGATTGATGAACCACTGGATCTCGCGCGGCACCCAGCGGGTTTCATCGAGCTCCATCGCCTTCACGATCTTCTTGATCAGGCGCAGCTGGTCTTCGCCATCGAGGATCTGGAAGCTCTGCGGCAGCCCCGCGTCGCGCCAGTGCAGGCGCAGTAGGCGATGCGCGATGCCGTGGAACGTCCCCACCCACATCGCATTGCCCGGTATGCCTAACAACTTCTCGATGCGACCACGCATTTCGTGCGCAGCCTTGTTTGTGAACGTGACCGCGAGGATGGAATGCGGTGAGGCACCCTGCGTCTGGATGACCCAGGCGATGCGATGGGTCAGCACGCGCGTTTTTCCGGAGCCCGCCCCGGCCAGCACGAGCACCGGCCCCACGGGCGCGGTGACCGCGGCGCGCTGGGCGTCGTTCAGCGAATCGAGGATGGGGGAGAGATCCATTGGGGCGCGGATTATATGGGGACTGTCCCAACTTTTCCGTCCGGAAAATTGGGACTGTCCCCTCTACTGCCCTAAGGTCAGACAGGCAGGCTGGGCCCGAAGCACTGGTTGTAACAGCCGACCCCGAAACGTCTCCGGACCCCTGCTGCGATCCCGCACCATAGAAACCGCGCAGGTTGCTTTTGCACCTACAAACGTCGTAGCTTAAGCCGCAGCTGTAGTAACGAGGGTGATGGCATGCGTCAACGGACTATCTGCGCCGCGATTCTTATCGTGCTGCTCATCGCGGTCATGCCGGCGTTTGCCGGCGAGAAGCACCTTCTCCTCGGAACATGGAGCGTCGATGTTTCAAAACTGGACGCACCCAATCCGCCCGCAAGCGTCACGATGGTGTTCGCAGAAGCCGGCGGCGGCAGCTACCTGCTGTCCTTCGACATCGTCACCCGCGATGGCAGGAACATTCATGCCGGAAGCTCGGTCTTCAAGCCCGATGGCAGCCTGGTGCCGGTTCCCAGTTCACCCGAAGTCGACATCGCCACTTTCACCATGCCGAATCAGAGGACTCTGGTAATGGGCGGAGCTCTCGCCGGCCATCCGGGCCACACGAGAATCTGGTCACTGTCAAACGACGGGAAGTCGATGACGGAAACAATCGTTGGACACATCGACGGCAAGACACCGCACATCCGAACAGCCACGTGGACGAAGCGAGGCAGTTGAGTCTCTCGCGAATTTCGAGCTCGGTTCGCGCAAACGCCGTTGTCAGCGCTTCGGTGGATTGTCCGCCTGGGCGTCCAGTTTCTTCTTGTTCGGCGCGATGATCTTCTCGTCGAAGTACTCGAGGATCGCCGCGACCAGCGCCAAAAACACCGGCCCCACGACAATGCCGATCGTGCCGAAGGCACCGATTCCGCCGACCACGCCCACGAATACCATGAGCGCCGAGACCGGCGCATAGCGCGCCACGAGAATCGGCCGCAGGATATTGTCCGACGTCGACACGATAACGCCCCAGACGAGCATGAAGATGGCCATGCCCCAGCGGCCCGACGCCGCCAGAAACAGAAAACCCGGGATCCACACAATCGCCGCGCCGCCCGCGGGTAGTAAGGCGAGGATCGCGGCCAGCACGCCGAACACGACCGGCGACGGCAGGCCCGCGATCGCAAAGCCGATCGCCACCAGGATGCCCTGCACGATCGCGGTGAGCCCGATTCCGTAGAACACGCCGCGCGTGACGCTCGCCAGGTGTGTGAACAACTGCTCGCGATGTTCCTCGGGTACGGGAATGAGCCGCTGGAAGCGCATGAACATGCCGCGCCCGTCGCGGAATATGAAGAACAGCAGGAACAGCATCAGGAAAAAGCCGATCAACGTGCCGAGCGCCGACAACACCACGCCCCCGCTAACCGCCGCCACGTTCTTCAGCACCGTCTGCGTTGCATTGGTCACCCACTGTTGCAGGTCAGCGCCGCTCACCGACATCTCCTCGTTGGCGTACTTCGCCACCGGGCCGATGACCGGGTATGTCTCGAGTCGCGTCAGCAGCGATGAGTCGAAGTGGATGTCCTTCGCCTGCACGAATGCGATCAGTGCGCGCGCCTGGTTCGCGAACACGAGCCCCAGGAACGCGAGCGGCGTGAGCACGGCAAAGGGAGTGAGGCCGGTGAGGATGCCCGCGGACCAACCTGCGCGGCCCTTGAGCTTGCGCGTGAGCCAGACGTGGACGGGATAGAGGATGAAGGCGAGGAAGATCGCCCAGGCCAGCGCGCCGGCGAAAGGTTGGAAGACGAGGAGGAGTCCGTAGCCGACCAGAGCCGCCAGAACTACGAAGAAGGCTTTTGTGTAGAACTCCACGGGCACCCTTGGGAGCGGAAGACCTGAGGGGATACTTATATATGCGCGGGGAAGGCGGGGTCTATAGCCGGGCGCCGGCGCACCGGGATTGGCGGCGCCCGGACGCTGTCGCGGTTGCAGGACCTCGCCACACTGCCTCCGGCGCCGCATCAGCGTGCGGCGCCGAAGTAGTTTGACGATCCCGGAAATCGTGTGATGAAGTCAGCTTCCCGGGTCGCCCGGTCCGGAAGCAACCGCAACGTGCGATCACCTTCGAGGCGAGGGTCCATGTCCGATCTGCTCGTTGCGACATTGTCGAAGGCACTGCTTCCAGGTTTCGCGATCGTGATCATGCTGCTCGTCGCGAAGCGCCGGAAGCTCTCGCTATCCGACGACCTCGGCTTGCGCGCGCCGGGCCTGAAGCTCGCCGTTGTCTTCCTGGTGGTATGGCTCTGCCTGATTGCGCTCGAGGAATACGTCACCTCGGGCATGCCAGGTACGGAGATCAAGGTGTGGCCGTCGTACCCGCCGCTCATTCTTTTCCTGCGAATTCTCGCGATAGGCTTTCTGGGCCCGATCGCCGAGGAGCTGGCGTTCCGCGGGCTATTGATGCGCCTCCTGAGCCGCACGCCGGTCGGTGTTGCCGGTGCCATCCTCATCACCGCAGCAGTGTGGTCGATCATCCACCTGCAGTACGCGCCCATCCTGCTGGCGATCATCTTCGTCGATGGGGTAACGCTTGGATTGGCGCGGCACTTCACGAGGTCGCTGTACGTGCCGATCGCGATGCACGTGATTGGAAATCTCCTCTCGATCTATCAATCTCTGCATCCATGACACGCGATCAAGCGGAACGTTTTGCGGATCCGTGGGCGGCGTGAGACGCTTTGCGTCACGCCATCCGCCCCCCGGGGAGAAATCGCATGAGAACAATTCTGTTCGCATTCACCAGCTTGTTTGTCGCAGCCGTTCCCGCCCTCGCGGCAGATCGGGCGAAGCCCGCCGCTGCCGAATACCTGAGTTCCGAACAAACACTCAAGGCCAATCTGCCGTTCTCAGAGGCGGTCCGCGTCGGCAACACGCTCTATCTCTCGGGCGTCATCGGCTTCGCCCCGGGCACGCGCACCCTGGTTCCCGGCGGCATCGAAGGGCAAACCAGGCAAGCAATGGAAACCATTCGCGCGGTCCTTACGCGCAACGGCTCGTCGCTGGATGACATCGTCAAATGCACCGTCATGCTGGCCGACATGTCCGAGTGGGCGAAGATGAATGCCATCTACGTCACCTACTTTACGAAACACTTTCCGGCGCGCAGCGCCATGGGTGTCAACGGCCTCGCCCTTGGCGCGCAGGTCGAGATCGAATGCATCGCGACCGTCGGGGGTGCCGGCCGATGACATACAATCCGTATGCCGTGCCCGAAGCGAAGGTCGCCGACATAGGTCCGGTGCCAGTTGGCTCGGCAGTCACTTCAGAACGGCTTTACACCCATCAACAGATCGCGATCGCTGCCTTTTTGGGATCATTCCTCGCCGCCGGCTGGTTCTTTGGCAAGAACTTCGCGGCGCTCGGTCAGCCGCAGAAGAGGCTGCCTGCGCTTGCGCTGGGACTCGCCGCCGCGCTGGCAGCCGGAGCTATCGGGTACTTTCTGCCCGATCAGGTGCCGCACGTCGTCACCGGGCTGGCTTGTTTCTTCGCGGCGCGCGCGTATGCGGAGCAAAAATTCGGCAAGGAGGTCACGGCCCACCTTGCGGCCGGCGGGCAGCGCGGCTCATGGTGGGTCGTCGTCGGTGTGAGCCTGCTGTTCGCGTTCGCGCTCATCGCCGTGCTCCTTGCCGTGTTCCTGATCTTCTTCCGCGAGTATCTGCCCTGATCGGCGCGTGCCCGGAGCAAGCATGTTCGACCTGCACGGCAAAGTAGCGGTTGTCACCGGCGGCAACGGCGGCATCGGGCTCGGCATGGCCCGCGGGTTGGCCAGATCCGGCGCACAGATCGTGGTGGCCGCGCGCAACGCGGAGAAATCCGCGGCCGCCGTCACGGAGTTGAAAGCGCTCGGCACCGACGCATCGGCCATCGCCGTGGACGTCACCGATAAATCCTCGGTAGATAGTCTGTTCGCGCAGGTGCGGGAGCGCTGCGGCCGCCTCGACATCCTCATCAGCAACGCCGGCATGAACATTCGCAAGCCGGTGCAGGAGCTCGCGCTTGCCGAATGGCACCAGGTGCTCGATACCAACCTGACCAGCGCCTACCTGTGCTGCGCGGCCGCCTATCCACTGATGAAGTCAGCAAAGGCCGGCAAGATCATCAACATCGGCTCGATGTTGTCGATCTTCGGCGCGGGCTTTGCGCCCGCCTACGGTGCGAGCAAGGGCGGCATCGTGCAGCTCACGAAATCCCTGGCCGCCGGGTGGGCCGCGGACAACATCCAGGTGAATGCCATCTTGCCGGGCTGGATCAACACGGACCTGACGCGAAAGTCCCGTGCCGAAATCGCAGGACTGCACGAGCGCGTGCTCGCGCGCACCCCGGCCGCCCGCTGGGGGGACGATGCGGATTTCGAAGGGATCGCGGTCTTCCTGGCGAGCGCCGAATCCAACTTCATCACCGGCACTGCGATTCCGGTCGATGGTGGGTATTCTTCGGTGGCCTAGGCCTTGACCGGCGTCTGCGTCGCCGCCGGTTGCGCGCGCATCGTGCCGAGAAACGATCCCGCGATCACCAGCGGAAATCCGATCAGCATTCCGAATGTCAGCGGCTCGTTCAGCACGATCGCGCCGAGCACGATCGCCACCGCCGGATTCACATAGGTGATCACGGTCGCGCGCGCGGGACCGACTTCCGCGATCAGCGCGAAAAACACCATGAACGCACCGGCCGTGCAGAGCACGCCGAGCCCGACCACGGACCATGCCGCGTTCGCCGACACCTTGTCCGGCCACAGGAAGGGAGCAAACGGCACATATATAAGAGTCGCCACGATCAGCGAGGCGGTGATCACGCCGATCGCCGGCACGTCCTTGAGCTTGCGGTCGATGATGATCGGCCCGATCGCGTAGCACAGCGACACGACGACGGTGGCGGCGACGGCCAGGTAGTCAGAGACGTGGATATCCAGACCGACCAGCAATGCCACGCCGGCGAATCCGAGCCCCAGACCAAACATGCGGCGCGGCTCGAGTTTTTCGTGTCCCAGTTTGGTGACGATCAGCGCGGCGAACAGCGGCACTATCGCGATCAGCAGGCCCGCGGTCGAGCTGTTCAAACGCGTTTCGGCGTGACCGAGCAACAGCCACGGCACGCTGATCTCGATCAGCGTGAACGCGAGCAGCCATTTCCACTTGCGGAATGCTGGGGCGAGCGCGCTACGATGCCAGGCGATGGGCAGCAGCAACAACGCACCCATGAGGGTGCGGGTGCCGGCCATCACGAGCGGATCGATCTCCTTCACCGCAATGCGGATCAGCAGGTAAGGCATGCCCCAGAGCAGGCCGAGCGCGAGGAACAGTAACCAGCCGCGTTTTGACATCGCGTAATTGTAGAGAAGAGCGCCGCCGGGCGTGGCAGACAATGACTAAGGAGTTCTTGTGCAGGCAAAAGCATCTCTAACGTCCGACGTACGCATCGTGCTCGCCGCCGCGCTGGTTTTCCTGTTGCAGGCAGTCGGCGCGTCCGCAAGCGACGCGATGGAGAAAACCCGAGTCATAAAGGCCATGGAGTCGATGTACGTCGCAGTAACCAACGACGATCTGGCGATGTTCGGGAAAGTCACGACCTCCGATTTCTTTTCGTTCGAGGGTGGCGTGAGGATGAGTGGTGACGAACTGATGCAATTGATCAAGGGTGCGCACGCCGCGGGCAAGGTCTATGTCTGGCGAGTCACCGAACCCAAGGTGGAGCTTTATGGCCGCGCTGCCTTGATTACCTACACCAACCGCGGCTCGATCCAGGACGCCGATGGCTCGAAGAAAGAGGTGAGCTGGCTCGAGTCTGCGCTACTCGAGAAGGATCACGGTGCCTGGCGGATCCACTTTTTTCACAGCACGCGAGCGCCGGTCAAAAACTAGTACGATGGGACGGGTGACATGACTCTGCGCGCCATCAAGGCCGACATCACCACGTTGCAGGTGGACGCCATCGTCAACGCGGCCAACTCATCTTTGTTAGGCGGCGGTGGTGTCGACGGTGCGATTCATCGGGCGGCGGGCCCGGAGCTGTTGCACGAATGCCGGTTGCTCGGAGGCTGCAAGACGGGTGATGCCAAAATCACCAAGGGTTATCGGCTGTCTGCCAGGCACATCATCCACACCGTGGGTCCCGTCTGGCAGGGCGGCGCGCAGGGCGAGCCGGAACTGTTGGCCTCGTGCTATCGCCGCTCGCTCGAGCTCGCCGCGCAACACCAGATCAAGTCCCTCGCCTTTCCGAGCATCAGCACGGGCATATACGGGTACCCGATTGAACTTGCTTCGAAAATAGCGGTGTTGACCGTAAAGTCTTTGCGCGAATCGGCGCCAAGTGTGACGGAAGTGACCTTCTGCTGCTTTTCTGCGAGCGACCTCGACCAGTACCATCGCGTGCTGAATGATCTCTGACATCACCGTTCGCCTCGCTCGCCTCGCCGATGCCGCTGAGATCGCCGCCATGTCGCGCGACTACATCGAGCGCGGGCTGCCGTGGACCTGGACGGAGGATCGCATCGCGCGCGCCATCGTCGATCTCGAAACCAACGTCGCCGTCGTCGGCGAGCCCGGCGCGTTGGCCGCGTTCGGGATCATGTTCCACACTACCGAAGATGCTCACCTGCTGTTGTTCGCGGTGCGCCGTTCGCACCAGCGCAAGGGCGTGGGCAGCGCGTTGCTGGGTTGGCTCGAAGAAGTGGCACGCAATGCGGGGGCAAAGAAGATTCGCGTGGAGTGCCTCAGCAAAAATCGCCCGGCCCGACTGTTCTATTCCGAGCATGGATATCACGAGCTGACCATCACGAAGCAGATGTACCGCGGCATCGCGGATGGCATTCACCTCGAAAAATGGCTGAGGGTCGAAGCAGCGTAAGCGCGGAGATTGCCGCCGTGCATCGTCACAGAGCTCCTGAGCCGCGGCGGGCGCCGCCGATTGCACGGAAATCCGCAATAGTGAATACGCTTTGGTGCAATTGAAGAATTTCGGGCTGCGAACGATGCTCGCCGGTATATGAGCTTCCAATACCTCGATGTGGGCGACGCGATCGCGCGGCCTGGCCTGCGCATGGTCGTGGTGGGCAAGGTGCCAAGCCCCTGGGGCGAGGCCGCCAAAGGCATCTTCCATATCAAGCGCATCGACTGGACCGCGGTGCGCCTGGTTTACGACGACGACGCACTCAAGGAGTGGGCCGGTCAGCGCAGCGGTCCAGTCGCCATGTACGACGACGAGTTGCCGCGTTCGGGGTGGCAGGAAATTCTCGAGCTGGCGGAACGGCTCACGCCGAATACGCCGCTGTTGCCACAGGAAGAAACGGCGCGCGCAAAAGTGCTGGCGCTCGCGGAGAAGTTTTGCGGCAAGGGCGGTCTCGGCTGGACGCGCCGGCTGCAGCTCGTGCACGCAGGTTTGCAGCGCTGCGGCGGGTTCGTCGAACGCGTCGCCGGCTATCTCGGCAAGAAGTACGGCTATGAGCCCGCGGCCGCCGCTGAAGACGCCACGCGTGTGCGCGCATTGCTGGGTGAGTTCGCGGCGGCGCTGCATGCTCAACCAGGCAAGTCTTACTACCTCGGCGAAACCTTAAGCGCGCTGGACGTCTATAGCGCTACGTTCATGGCGCTGTTCCAGCCGCTGCCGCAGACGCAATGCGCCATGGACCCGGGCGCTCGCGCAGCCTTCGAATGGCTCGACGATGAAACACGTGCCGCGCTCGACCCGATCCTGTTAGCCCACCGCGACATCATGTACGCGCGGCACCTGGAAGTGCCGCTCTCTCTTTAACTGCCACCCGCCTCGCCGAGCGCCCAGTCCACGAAGGTGCGCACCACCGGCCGGCGAAAATGCGCAGGCGGTGCCGTGAGGTAGTAGCTCCACGGCGCCATCCAGTTTTCCTGCGTGACGCGCACGAGCTGGCCGCGCGCGAGCAACGGCCCCAGATGTGGCGCGCGCCCGATTGCTACCCCTAAGCCCGCGACCGCCGCACCGATCAACACGATGGAATCGCTGAATTGGGGCCCGCGGCCGACGGATGCGGTCGACAGCCCCGCGCGCTCGAACCAGCCGCGCCAACCCAGCCACGGCTGCTCCGGATTCGAGTCCGTATCGTGCAGCAGCGGGTATTCGGCCAGCGACGCCAGGGTATCGGGCATGCGCCCGCCGCCAAACAACTGCGGGCTCGCCACGGGAAACAGCTCCTCGCGGCACAATAATTCGCCCGTAAGGCCGCGCCCTGCCGGTGCGAAGCGGATGGCGAGATCGATGGCGTCGCGCCGGAAATCCATGATCTGCCGGGAAGTCTTCAGGACGATGTCGATACGCGGCGCGCGTTCACGAAACCTGTGCAGCCGCGGCAGCAGCCAGCCGTTGGCGAAGGCCGCGAGTGTGGTGATGGTGAGCACGCCGTCGGCGCGCTTGGCGCGCAGGCGCGTGGTGGATTCGCCGAGCAGATCGAAGCCGGCGGACAGCTCTGGTAGATAGTCGCGACCCTGGTCGGTGAGCGTGAGGCCGCGCGCCAGGCGTTGGAAGAGGCTGGTATCGAGATACTGTTCGAGCCTGCGCACCTGCTGGCTCACTGCCGCGGCCGACACGCGCAGTTCGGCGGCCGCGGCCACGAAACTGCCGAGCCGGGCGGAGGCTTCGAACGCACGCAGGGCATTGAGAGGTGGCAGGCGGCGCATCCAGCCCAAGAATAACTTAGCCTCAGCGAAAAGCCTTGGTTCTCGTGCGCGCTCGCCGCCCGCGCCATACTGGACCGCCAGACAA
>DATHJZ010000089.1:0-17293 GCA_035286365.1 Steroidobacteraceae bacterium
AGCCGGTCGACGAAATGAAGCTGCGCGCGATCATCGAGCGGCACACCGTCACGAAGAAGTAGGGCACACGGACGTGGCTACCGAACGAATACTGATCATGCGACACGCCAGCGGCCTGGTTAACCGGGCGCGGCGCCTCGCGATCCTCAACTGGCCCGCGGCCAAGCTCGAAGTCCACGACCTCGCGGCCTACGGCAAGCCGCCCGTGGATTTCCGCTGGGACCGCTACGTACACATGCTCATCGACGATGAGTACCTGCGCCGCGAGGGCCTGCTGTGGATCTCCGAGCTTCGCTCCAAGCCTAACTTCCCGAAGATCGTGCGCGTGCCGTCCGAGGCAACCCGTCACAAGCCGCCGGAACGGATCGACGTCCAGGCGCCGCCGCTGCCGCCGCGCCGCGAGCCCGCGAACGCGACGTTACCCGCCGCGGAAATCAAACCCATCCGCCAGGATTTCAAGGCCGTGAGCAAGCCGGGACCGGCGGCCCACGACCCGGCGATGATCGCGCGCATCGAAGCCAAACGCCTCGCCGATGCCGAGACCGTGCTGAAGGCAGCCAACATCCAGGGATTCACGCCGGTCAAGCCGCTCGGCACCGGCGCGACCGCCAATGTCTGTCTGTGCGAACGCATGGCAGACAAGCAGCAAGTCGTGTTGAAGGTTCTCAAAGCCGAGGGCAGCGGCGATTCGGACCTGCTGTCACGCTTCGTACAGGAATATTTCGCCACCTCGAGCGTCGACAGCCCGTATGTCGCCAAGGTGTTCGAACACGGCTTCACCGACAGCCACGCATACATCGTGATGGAGTACTTCCCCGCCGGCGATCTGCGCGCGCGCGTGGCCCGCGACCGCCCGGGCGTCGAGGAATCGCTGATCATCGTGGGATCGATTCTCTCCGCGTTGGTGTCCGTGCATGCCGCCGGCATCATCCATCGAGATCTGAAGCCGGCCAATGTCATGTTTCGTGACGATGGCACCATCGCGCTGGTCGATTTCGGCAGCGCACGTCGCGACGCGGATCCGGTGGCGAAGACGCTGGCCGGTGTCGTCATCGGCACGCCCTACTATCTATCGCCGGAGCAGGCGCTCGGCGGTGTCGCCGACGAGCGCTCGGATCTGTACAGCGTCGGCGTGATGCTCTACGAACTGTTCACCGGGCAGCGCATGTACGCTGCGGCATCGCTGGTCGGATTGTTCGAGATGCACAAGACCGCGCCGATCCCGAAGCTGCCGGAGCAATTCGCGCGCCACCAGCGCTTCTTCGAACGCCTAGTCGCCAAGAGCCCGGAGCTGCGCTACGCGAGCGCCGAAGAGGCGTTCGGCGGGCTCATGGAATACATGATGGACGAGGCGGAGAAGCCGGCGATCGCGTAATGGAGTGATTTGGGGACAGATTTATTTACCAACGATATCGAAAGACGCGCGCACACCAGCGCTTTGCCGCTACGTATCGTCAATAAATAAATCTGTCCCCGATTACTGGAGCGCCTTCTTGCGGGCGGCTTCGAACTCGTCACCCGGGCTCCACGTCGGCATCGAATCGGCCTGCGCGATTAGCCAGCCGGCGTAAAAACCCAGCGAGGCATCCTCGACCATGCCATCGAACACCCATTCGGCGGTGATCTCATCGCTCGGCTGGTGGTAGATGCGCTCTACCCACTCCTCTTCCTGCGTGCGACCCCATCCGGCCGGTTTGCCGATGTAATCGGTGCTGCGGCCGAAGTACATCGCCGGCGCGCCGATCTTGGCGAAGTTGAACTGGTCGGAGCGGTAGAAAAATCCTTTCTCGGGAAACTGATCGGGCACTACGGTCCTGCCCTGCTTGGCAGCCAATGCATTCACAATGGCGTCGAGCGACGACTTGCCGTACCCGATGTAGGTGATGTCCCTGGCGCGGCCTTTGAAATTGCCGCCGTCATAGTTGATGTTGGCGGCGATCTTGCCCGGCGCAAAGGTCGGATGCAGCGAGTAGTACCTGCTGCCTAACAACCCTTGCTCCTCGCCCGCCACGAAGAGTATCAACACCGAGCGCCGCGGACGCTCGGGCAGCGCCGCGAACGCGCGCGCCATCGTGAGCAGCTGCGCACAGCCGGAGGCATTGTCTTCCGCGCCATTGTAGATCGTGTCGCCCTTCGCATCGGGCTTGCCGATGCCGAAGTGATCGTGGTGCGCCGAGTAGATCACCACTTCGCTCTTGAGTTTTGGATCGCTGCCCTGCAGAACACCCGCCACGTTCGCGGAACGAACCTTCGAAACCTTGTTTTCAACCTCGATGGACGTCTTGAGCGCGAGTGCGACGGGCTTGAAATTGCGATTGCGCGCGGCGGCGATCAGCTTGTCCAGATCCTGACCCGCGGCCTTCACGAGCCGGCGCGAAGCTTCCTCGGTGGCCCAAGCCTTGAGCTGGATTCGCGGCTCGCCTTCGGCGGGTAGTTCGAACTGCTCGCCACCCCACGACGACTGCACCACCTGCCACGGATATCCCGCCGACGGCGTGGTGTGCACGATGATGACCCCGGCAGCGCCATGGCGCGCGGCGCTCTCGTATTTGTAGGTCCAGCGGCCGTAGTACAGGCGCGTCTTGCCGGCAAACAACTTCGGATCCCAGTCCGGATCGCTGTTGAGCATGACGAGCACCTTGCCCTTCACGTCCACACCCTTGAAGTCGTCCCACTTGTATTCGGGAGCTTCGATGCCGTAGCCGACGAACACCACGCCCGCGTCCTTGATCGCGGCGGTCGGCGTCTGCACGCCCGAGCCCGCGATGTAATCCTCGGAGACCTTGAGGTCCGCGCTGCCGTTCTTGCCGGCAAAGGACCAGAGCGCCGGCAGTTTCGCGGTGACGCCGACCAGGTCGACGGGTTGCTCCCAGCCGCCGTCACTGCCACCAGGTTGATAGCCCAGCGATTGAAGCTCCGTGGCGAGGTAGAGGCGCGCGAGCGTATCGCCGCGCGTCGCGGGACCGCGCCCTTCGAGCGCGTCGGAGGCCAGGAAGCGGATGTGCGCTTCGAGGTTGTCGCCGGTGATCTGCGCCTTCGCGACCTGTTCCACGGTCGATGGGATCGCGAACGCGGCGTTGTCGGCGGCCACACTGAGTGCCGCGGTTGCGCCGAACAACGCGACGGTCGCGGAACCAATTACAATTGCACGGAAACTCGGTCTCTTGTCGTTCATTCGGAATCCCCTGAGTTCATCGAGATGGGCCAGGTCCGGCCCCTTTTGCCAGCAAATGGGGCCTGACCCCATTTCAGTGGGTGGGCGGTTTCTCCGCGCCGAGAGTGTCGAGAAAGGCCAACAACTCCGCCGTCTTCTCGCGCATCAGCCCTTCATCACCGCGGGATTCGACATTGAGGCGCACCAGCGGTTCCGTGTTGGAGGCGCGCAGGTTGAAGCGCCAGTTCTTGTGATCCACCGACAGTCCGTCAGTGTGGTCGACGACGTCCGCGCCGCCGGCGTAGCGCGCCTCGGCAGCGGTCAGCACCTTTTTCGCGTCCGGCAGCTTGCGGTTGATCTCGCCGCTGGCCGGAAACGCCGCGATGCGCGCCGCGACGAGTTCGTCGAGCGACTGGCCGGATTCGCACACGCGCTCGAGCACCAGCAGCCAGGGAATCATGCCGCTGTCGCAATACGAGAAATCGCGGAAATAGTGGTGCGCACTCATCTCGCCGCCGTAGGCACCGTCTACCTCGCGCATCTTCTGCTTGATGAACGCGTGGCCGGACTTGCTCATGACGGGCACGCCGCCCAGCCGCTTCACCGTCTCGACGGTGTTCCACGTGAGCCGCGGATCGTAGACGATACGCGCGCCGGGTTGTTTGGCGAGAAACGCCTCGGCTAACAACCCGACAATGTAGTAGCCCTCGACGAAAGCGCCTTTCGAGTCGTAGAAGAAGCAGCGATCGTAGTCGCCGTCCCAGGCGATGCCGACGTCGGCGCCGGAGCGGCGCAGCGCCTCCAACGCAGGCCCGCGATTCTCCTCGAGCATGGGATTCGGAACGCCGTGCGGAAACTTGCCGTTGGGCTCGTGGCGCACCTTGATGAACTCGAACGGCAGGTGCGGCTCGAGTTTGTCCACGCTCAAGCCCGCGCCGCCATTGCCCGCATCCACCATCACCTTGAGCTTGCGCAAGGCCTTGCGATTCACGTAGCCCAGCAGGTGCTCGATGTATTCCTTCGACGTCTCGAGCTTCGTGACCTTGCCTTTCACGGCGGCAGGCGCTGGTAGTTTGCCGCTCGCGATCAGCGCGGCGATTTCCTTGAGCCCCGTGTCCGAGCCCACCGGCTTGCTCTGTTCGCGCACCAGCTTGAGGCCGTTGTAATCGGGCGGATTGTGGCTGGCGGTGACCATCACGCCGCCGTCGAGCTGCCAGTTGAAGGTGGCGAAATAGACGCCCTCGGTGCCGCACAGGCCGATGTCGAGTACGTCGACACCGGCATCGGTCAAGCCACGCATCAGCGCCTGTGCGAATTCCTCGCTGGTGAGTCGAATATCGCGGCCCACCGCGACCCTCCTGGGCTTGATGTAAGCCGCGTAGGCGCGTCCCACCTGGTAAACGAGCTCGGGGTTGATTTCATCCGGGATGCGGCCGCGCACGTCGTAGGCCTTGAAGGCCGACAGATTGAGGGTCACTTGGATTTTCCCTTCGAGTTTTGCAAGGCGGGCACGCCCGGGGCCGCATGCGACACGTGCTCGGAGCGGCCGGCGGCCTTGATGCGCGCCACGAGTTTCTTCACGTCCTGAACCTTGGATTTTGGCGCCACCATCACCGCGTCGGCGGTTTCGACGATCACCATGTCGGTAAGGCCGAGCGCCGCGACCAGGCGGCTGTCGGCGTGCACGTAGCACCCGTCGGAGTCCTCCAGCAACACATCGCCGCGCACGACATTGCCGCGCGCATCGGCGGGCAATACATCGTGCAATGCCGCCCACGAACCCACGTCGTTCCAGCCGGCGTCGAGCGGCACCATCACCGCATCGCGGGTCTTTTCCATGACGGCGTAGTCCACCGAATCGCTGCGGCAGGCGCCGAAGATCGCTTCGGAGACGCGCGTGAAATCCTGGTCGCGCACCGCGCTCGCGCTGGCGCGGGCACACACCTCCGCGATGTCCGGTGCGTAGCGTGCGAGTTCATCGAGGAAACGCCGCGCGCCGAACATGAACATCCCGGAGTTCCAGAAGTAATTGCCCGAGGCGATGAATTCCTGTGCGCGCTCGAGGTCGGGCTTTTCGACGAACTGCGCGATCGGCGTGACCGTGCTCACCGGCGCGCCGGGCCCGGTTTCCTCGCGCCGTAGATAGCCGTAGCCCGTCTCCGGTGTGCGCGCGACGATGCCGAAGGCGACCAGCTTGCCGGCAACAGCGGCCGGCACCGCCTGCATGATCGCAGCCTGGAATGCCGGCAGATCGTTGAGCGTGTGATCCGCGGGCAGCACCAGCATCACCGCTTCCTCGCCCGCGGCAGCGAGCACCTGGTGGGCAGCGAGCGCAATGGCTGGCGCGGTGTTGCGCCCGGCGGGCTCTAACAAGATGGCGCCGGGCGTAAGATTCATCTCGCGCAGCTGTTCGGCGACGAGAAACCGATGGGCTTCGTTGCACACCACCACCGGCCCGGTGGCGCCGGGAAATCCGGCCAGCCGTGCCGCGGTCTCCTGGATCATGGTGCGTTCGCCCGTGAGCGCGAGCAGCTGTTTGGGCAGCAGTTCGCGCGACAGCGGCCAAAGGCGTGTGCCGGCGCCGCCGGAGAGGATCACGGGGACGAGGGTCATGGGGGCGGCATCGTACCCGTATTAATAGAATGGGTCATAAATACACGTTCTTCGTCCCAGCGTGCCGCCACCGCGTCTAGCTAGCCTGCGCCGCCTCGCCGCGGCCAATCGCATAGTAGGTAATTCCCTGCTTCGTCATGAGGCCCGGGTCATACAGGTTGCGACCATCGAAGATCACCGGCGACTTCAGCTGCTTCTTCAGGTTGTCGAAGTCCGGGCTGCGGAATTCCTTCCACTCCGTGACGATCGCCAGCGCGTCGGCGCCTTCGAGCGTTTCACGCGCCTTGGAGCAATACACAAGATCGGCACGCTCGCCGAAAATGCGCTTCGCTTCCTTCATCGCAGCCGGATCGTAGGCGCGCACTTTCGCGCCCGCGTTCCACAATGCCTCGAGCAGCACGCGTGCAGGCGCTTCGCGCATGTCGTCCGTGCCCGGCTTGAAGGCCAGGCCCCAGACTGCGAAAGTCTTGCCCTTGAGATTGCCGGTGTAGTGCTTCGAGATCTTGGCGAACAGCACCTGCTTCTGCGCCTTGTTGACCGTTTCAACCGCGTCGAGCAGCGCGGGCGTGTATCCGGCGCTGCGCGCCGATCGCGCCAGCGCCTGCACGTCCTTCGGGAAACACGAGCCGCCGTACCCGAGACCCGGGTAGATGAAGTGATAGCCGATGCGCGGATCCGAGCCGATGCCGACGCGCACTTTTTCGATGTCCGCGCCGAAACGCTCGGCGAGATTCGCAAGCTCGTTCATGAAGCTGATCTTGGTCGCGAGCATCGCGTTGGCGGCGTACTTGGTTAGTTCGGCCGAGCGCAGGTCCATGATGATGAGTTTTTCGCGGCTGCGCGTGAACGGGTCGTACAACGCGCGCAACAATTCGGTGACTCGCGGGTTGTCGGTGCCGACCACCACGCGGTCCGGCCGCATGAAGTCTTCGATGGCCGCGCCTTCCTTGAGGAATTCGGGGTTTGAAACCACGTCGAATTCGAGTTCGACACCGCGCGTCTTCAGCGTCTCCTCGCAGGCACTGCGCACCTTGTCACTCGTGCCCACCGGCACCGTGGACTTGGTGATGACCACCTTGTACTCGGTCATGTGTTCGCCGATGGAACGCGCCACCGCGAGCACGTATTTGAGGTCGGCCGAGCCGTCTTCGTCGGGCGGCGTGCCCACAGCGATCAGCTGGAACAGGCCGTGATCGACGCCCTCCTTGGCCGACGTGGTGAACTTCAGGCGTTCCGCTTCGATGTTGCTCTTGATGAGCGCATCGAGGCCCGGCTCGTGGATGGGGATGATGCCTTGCTTGAGGCCATCGATCTTCTTGGCGTCGACGTCGACGCAAAGCACGTCATTGCCGGCATCGGCCAGGCAGGCGCCGGTGACCAGACCCACATAGCCGGATCCAAATATTGTGACTCGCATGAAGTCCCTGTGCGCGCCCGGATGAGCGCAAGGGCCGGGATTCTATCGAAATCGGCCCCTCTGAAGTGTCGCGAACCACTATAGGAATGCCGGAGGTGCCCTTGACCCCGGCGGCGGCCAGAAATCTCAGGGGAGTCCGTCACTCAGGACACTGCCGTCAGCTGCCTGGGATTGCAGTCCGCCGGAAATCATGAATAACGAAGCGGGTCGCGGCGGACGCGCGAAGAGCCACTTCAACATGCGGGAGGCCTGAGATTTTTGAAACCAGTCCGCATCGCGTGCGAAGTCGGTTGTTTGCTGAAGATGGCCGTATGACACGATCGTTTCGCGAGCCGGGAAGACGCGACGCCAGCAGTATTGCAAGACGGCCAGCGGCGAACGGCACCAAGGAAGCTCTGGGAAGGCGGCCAACCGCGGGTTCGACGCGGAAACTTCCGCCAGCCGCAGATCGCGAACTGCCCTGCGGTGCAGGACTCCGCACTCTCGTGACAGCGCGTCCAGCACGCGAGGCGGAATGGTGTCTGTCCAGTACCGATCGGTGAGCAGCAACGGGGCGAATGTCCACCAACGCTCGCCCGCTTCAAGTCCGGCCGCCAGCAACCCGTCCCAGTCCGACTGCTCGAACTGCGCCGCGAGCGATGCGATGTCGTGGAGCTGGATGGCGCGCAGCCATTGAGTGGCCATGTTGCCCGCGGCATGCAGGAGCAGGTGCCGCATCAAGGCGACGCGCGACGGATAAAACCCGACGCCATTCGCCCCGGAGGGCGCGAATATTTCGCGCGTGATATCGAAGGTCCGGCCCGCGAGGCGTTCCTGAATTGAAAAATGCAGATCTACACCGATCGCGCGATCTGAGTGTTCACCGAACTCTTGGCGGGCGGAGCTGCGTAGCGGTGAAAACGCGATGTGCTTCCAGGACTCCTCATCCTCGCGGTATCCGAGCCCTTGTAACAGTGCCGTCGTGGCGGCGCCGTCAGCGCTGTTCACGAGGAGGTCGAGGTCGGCGAGCGGGCGTGAACCTGAAGGTGCGAGACCGAACTGCGGAAGTGCCGCGCCTTTGAGAACCACGACACGAATGCGCGCCTCGGACGCCGAACTCGCCACCGCATCGACCAGGCGGGCGACCGATTGCTGACGCTCGGCAATATGTGCGCGCTGCTGGTGCAGGAATTCTCGCCAGCCCGGGGCAGCGTGCCAATTGGAATTGCGCGCAAGTACTCCGGCCATGCCGTGCATGGTCACTACCGCACGCGCCACGCCCCATTTCCAGGCTGGCCAGTGCGGTTCCGGCGTACCGGCGCGGGCGAACTCCGCGGTGATGCGCTCCGTGACCTCGGGCATGGCGCCGAGCGCAGCGCGCACTACTGATGTCGGCAGTTGAGCCATTCTGGGCGGCAGCGATATCCCGATATCGCCCGACATGCAAGCTGCGGATCGGTCAAGCCGGCGGGCGCGGGCGCAGCTCTCTTACTTTTTCGGCATCGGACAGCACTGCCCCGCTCACGCGCGAACCACCGTGCAGCCAGACATGGTCCTGCACCCGTTCGGCGGGGCGGTATTCAGGCACGGCGCGCAGCAGCACTTCGCGCGCCCGCTCGCAGTCGAACCGGGCAGAACACTGCGCCAGTTCATCGAGTACGTGGCGCACCTGCTCCCACGGCAGACTGTGCTCCATCGCACGCAGGATGCGCGGGTGTTCGGTGCCGGTGACGTTCTTGCCGATCAGGAGCTCTTCAAACAACTTCTCGGCCGGGCGCAAGCCGGTGAAGCGGATTTCGATGTCGCCTTCAGGGTGCTTTTCATCGCGCACCGTATATCCGGCGAGTTGGACCATGCGCTTGGCCAGGTCGGCGATCCGCACGGGGCTGCCCATGTCGAGCACGAACACATCGCCGCCCGAACCCATGGACCCGGCCTGGATCACGAGCTGCGCGGCCTCGGGGATCGTCATGAAATAACGAATGACATCGGGGTGCGTGACGGTGACCGGGCCACCCTCGCGGATCTGTTCGCGGAACAACGGCACCACCGAGCCCGAGGATTCGAGCACGTTTCCGAATCGGACCATGCAGAACCGCGTCCCGTGTCCGCGCTGCTGCATGCCCTGCAACACCATCTCGGAGACGCGCTTGGTGCAGCCCATCACGTTGGTGGGATTCACGGCCTTGTCGGTCGAAACGAGCACGAATGTCTCGACGCGACATTCCATCGCGGCTTCCGCGGTGTTCAACGTCGCGAAGATATTGTTGTGAATTCCTTCGATCATGTTGTGTTCGACGATCGGCACGTGCTTGTACGCGGCGGCGTGGTACACGGTCTGGATGCCGTAGGTGGTCATGATCTCGCGCACCCGGTGCTTGTGGTGCGCGTTGCCTAACAAGGCGACCAGCTCGACGCGGCCTTCGACCCGCGCGCCGGCTGAGAAAAGTTCACGCTCGATCTCGTAAAGTGCGTGCTCGGAGACCTCGAGCAGCACGAGCCGGCGCGGCGCGAGCGCGATGATCTGCCGGCACAGTTCGGAGCCGATCGAGCCGCCGGCACCCGTGACGAGCACCGACTTGCCACGCAGGCAGGCACCGAGCAGCGCCTGGTTCGGCGGCACGGGGTCGCGCCCCAGCAGGTCGTGTACGTCGATATCGCGGATCTCTTCGAGGCGCGAGTGGCCGGAAACGATCTCGGAAATCTCCGGAACCGTCTGCACCGTGAAACCGCCCGCCGTCAGGCGCTCGATGATTCCGCTGCGACGGCGGCGTGACGCACTGGGCACGGCCAACAGGACCAGCCCCGCATTCTTGCGGCGGCGGATATCGAGCAGATCCGCCGGTGCGTAGACCCTGATGCCGCACACTTGCGCGCCCCACATCACGGGATTGTCGTCCACCACGGCCACGGGCTTGAACTGGCCGCGCGTCTTGAGCGCGGAGCACAGTTGCGCGCCGGCTGCGCCCGCGCCATAGACGATGACGCGCACCGCGCCCGACACCCTCAACCGCAGCAATTCGCGCGCACCAAAACGCGACGCGCCGACATACAGCAAACTCACCACGAAATAGATCACGAAGGTTTCGGCGGGCAGCGGTTCCGCGAGGAACGCGTTCGTGGCCGCCACAATCGAGGCCGAGAACGCGACGCTGAGCCCGATCGTCTGCGCGGCATGGATGCCGAGAAAACGGATGACGGCCCGATACAGACCGAGCCGTACAAACAGCGGAATCGTCGCGAGCAGCGCCACGAAACACAGCAGTTCGATGCGGGCGAAGCCGAAGTCGATGGTCCCGGTGCGAAGCGCCACCGCCGTCCAGAGCGCCGCCGGGATCGCGATCACATCGCACCCGAGCATGATCAATTGTTTGGACAGTCGACCGAGGTGTTTGGCGTTCCGGATGAGGCGGGCGCTATGCCGGCTCACCGTGCTGGCACGGCGTCTAATATGTCTGCGGCGCATGTCTATTCAGCTTTTCCATCCATGTTCATGACAGCGTGTCAGGCCGCGGTACGATCGCTTCGGTTCCCGGGATTCGGCGCGTTCCCCGTCGCCTGCCGACACTTTGACTAACGCTCGTTTGCCTGTTGTTTTGCGCCATCGGAGTATATCTGTCACGTGTCGTGTTTTTCTCTCACTGCTTTGTCGAGATTTGTCGGCCTTTGTCGCGCTTCCACGACGAGAAAAGTCGCACTCGAGGTACGTGAGCCCGGGTCTGACACGGCGTCGGCGTTGGAACTACCGGGAAGACTGCGAAACCCGGGACGCGACGACGGCGGTTTCGATAGAATCGCCGCCCTCACAGACTGCCGGCGAAACTGGCATTTCGCTGTCAGCAGCCACCTCTTCCCTATCTGATTCCGACGTGCATTTCTGGTTGATTACAGTTGGTGAACCGCTCCCGCAGCTGTCGGGCGATTCACGCCTTTGGCGCACCGGCATGCTCGCGGAGGAACTCTTGCGCCGCGGCCATCGCGTCACCTGGTGGACCTCGCACGTAGACCATTTCCGGAAGGAATTTTTCGGTGTCGCCGGGCACAGCCTCGAGGTGGCTCCCGGGTACACCCTGCGCTTCCTGCGCGGCCGCCTCTACCGTCAGAACGTCTCACTCGACCGGCTGATCAATCACTGGCAGATAGGCCGGGATTTCAACGTCCTTTGCCGAAGCGCGGTTCGCCCGGATGCCATCCTGTGCTCGTTTCCGACGATAGAACTGTCGCTCGCGGCCGTGCGTTTTGGCCAGGAGCGGGGTATCCCGGTCTTGCTCGATATCCGTGATTTGTGGCCGGACATCTTTCTCCAGCCCGCTTCCGCGCGCATGCGCGGCCTGGCGAAAGCGTTGCTGTGGCCTTACTTCTCGGCGACGCGGCGCGCGCTCGCGTCGGCCGACGGTCTTATCGCGGTCTCCCGCGGCTACCTGGATTGGGCGCTCGAGCGAGCCCGGCGAGGGCCACACACCTTGGATCGCGTCTTTCCCCTCGCCTACAGCCTGCCCGACAAGACGCCCGCCACCCGCGCGGCGGGGCGCGCGATGCTCGAACCGCACGGCGTCGGCAGCGACAGTATTGTCTGCCTCTTTGCCGGAACCCTGGGCCGCACCTACGACCTCGCCCCTGTGCTCGAAACCGCCCGTCAATTTGCGGCAGTGCCCAACAGCCGTTTTCACTTCCTGATCTGCGGTGATGGAGAACGCGCCGGGCACTGGCGCGCGCTGGCGGCGGGCCTTCGAAACGTCAGCTTCACGGGCTGGCTGGACCAGGGCCGGATGCGCGCTGCACTCGCCGCGGCAGATATCGGTGTTGCCGCCTATGCGCCGGACGCGCCACAGGGCCTGCCTAACAAGGTGATCGAATATCTCGCGGCCGGTGTCCCGGTGATTTCCAGCCTGCGCGGCGAGACCGAGAGTCTGTTGTCCGAGACCGCCTCCGGCGTGAGTTACGCAGCCGGCAGCGCCGCATCGTTTGCTGCGTCCCTGCTTGCGCTCGAGCCCGACGCCGCCAGAGCGCCGCTCGCGGATAACGCGCGTCGCACCTACGAAGCCCGATTCCAGGCTGAGACTATCTACGCCAATCTGGCCGATCACCTGGAACTGCTGGCAAGGCAGCCCGACAAGAATGGCGCAGCGACGATCCAGCCGCGCTCCGCGGCGAGCCCGGCCGGAACACCGCAGCGGGCTGCGCGTACGCCGGAAGACTTGGTGATGGCGCCCCGACCCGCTACCCTACCGCCCGCATCAACATGAGTACCCCGCAAGGAATGGCATTGACGATCGAAGGATCACCGGCGACCGAGTTCTCGGAAGTCACTGAGCTCGCCGGATCTCGAATCACCGCCGAACAGCTCACCCGTATGTCGCACCGTTACAGCTGGGCCGCCCAGCATTGCCGGCAGAAAGATGTCGTCGAGGTGGCGTGCGGCTCCGGCCAGGGTCTCGGCATGTTGGGCAGCGTCGCGAGCTCGCTCGAGGCGGGCGACTACACCGAATCCATCCTGCGGATTGCACGGGCGCACTACGGAGCGCGCTTCCCGCTCGCGCGGCTCGACGCGCAAGCGCTGCCGTATGCCGATGCGTCCAAGGACGTGGTGGTCCTGTTCGAGGCGATCTACTACATCCCGGACGCGACCCGTTTCGCGCGCGAGTGCCGTCGCATCCTGCGGCCCGGCGGACAGGTGCTCATCGCCACCGCGAACAAGGATCTCTACGATTTCAATCCGAGCCCGTTGAGCCATCGCTATTACGGTACAGAGGAGCTCGCAGCGCTGTTTCGCGACGCCGGATTCGAAGCACGTCTCTTCGGTTACATGCCGATCGGCGAGGCGTCGCTGCTGCAGCGCGTGTTGCGGCCGGCGAAGAAGCTCGCCGTGGCGCTGCGGCTCATGCCGACCTCGCTGAAGGGCAAGCGCCTGCTCAAGCGTCTCGTGTTCGGCCGATTGGTACCGATGCCGGCCGAACTACCCGCGCCCGCCGGCGAGCTGGAGCCCCCCGTGCCCGTGGCGGCCGACGCTCCCGACCGCCGGCATAAAGTTCTGTATTGCTGCGCCACACTGCCCGCGTAAGGGCGCAGTTCGCCACCCATATTCAGAGGCGTCCGCACATGCTGACTCGACGACAGGTCCCCTTCTTCAACTATCCGGCACTGTTCGCTTCCCAGGAACAGGAGCTCATGGCGCTGATGCGCGACGTGCTCAGCCGCGGCGCTTACATCCTGCAGAAGGATCTCAAGGAATTCGAGGTCGCGCTGGCGCGCTACCTGAATGTGAAGCATGCGTTCGGAATGGCGGATGGCACCAATGCCATCGTGCTCGCGCTGCGCGCCGCGGGCATCGGACCGGGCGACGAAGTCATCGTTCCCTCGCACACATTCATCGCCTCGGTGTTCCCGATCAAGTCGCTCGGCGCAACTCCCGTGCTGGTGGAGTGCGGCGACGACCATCTCATCGATGCGCAATCCGCCGCCGCCGCGGTGACGGCGAAGACCAAGGCGATCCTGCCGGTACATCTCAACGGCCGTACCTGCGACATGGCCGCCATACAGCGGGTGGCTGATAAGCACGGCCTCGCGATCATCGAGGATGCGGCCCAGGGCCTGGGATCGAAATTCAAGAAGCGTTTCGCGGGCACCTTTGGCCTCGCCGGCACGTTCAGCTTCTATCCGGCGAAATCGCTCGGATGCTTCGGCGATGGCGGAGCACTGGTGACAAACGACGACAAAGTCGCGGAGCAGGTCGAGCTGTGGCGCGATCATGGACGCAGCAAGGAAGGCGTCGTGGTCGATTGGGGCACCAACTGCCGTCTCGACAACCTGCAAGCGGCCGTCCTCAACCTCAAGCTCAAGAGTTTCGATGCAGCGGTCGCGCGACGGCGCGAAATCGCCCGCACCTACGACCAGCGCCTGCGCAAGATCGAGGCGCTCATATTGCCACCGGCGCCCGACGCGCATCCGGATCACTTCGACGTGTACCAGAACTACGAAATGCAGTCGTTGCGCCGCGACGAGCTGCGCGCCTACCTCGAACAGCAAGGCGTTCGCACGCTGCTGCAGTGGGGCGGATTCGCCGTGCACCAGTTCAAGAATCTCGGCTTCACCGCGGCGTTGCCCAAGACCACCCTGATGACCTCGCGCTTCATCATGCTGCCGATGAACACCTCGCTCAACGACGATGACGTCACGTACATCTGCGACGTGATCGAACAGTTCCACACGAAGGCCTGAAGTGGAATCGACGGAACTCGCCAAGCGCATCCGCAAACATGCGCTGCGCATGACCAGCGAGGGCGGTAGTTCACACGTCGGCGCGGTGTTCTCGATGGCCGACCTGGTTGCCGTCCTCTATGCCGACATCCTCAACGTCGATCCACGACGTCCGCGCTGGGAAGATCGCGACCGTTTCATCCTCAGCAAGGGACACGCAGGCGCGGGCATCTACGCGGCGCTCGCGGAGCGCGGCTTTTTCCCGCTGGCGCAATTGTCGACGCACTACCAGGATGGCTCGCTGCTCAGCGGCCACGTCTCTCACAAGGGAATCCCCGGCGTCGAACTCTCCACGGGCTCGCTGGGCCATGGATTGCCGGTGGGCGCGGGCATGGCCTATGGCGCCAGTCTCGACAATCGCGCGCATCGCGTGTTCGTGCTGCTGAGCGACGGCGAGTGCGACGAGGGCTCCAACTGGGAGGCCATCCTGTTCGCCGCCCATCACAAGCTGCGCAATCTGTTCGCGGTGGTCGACTACAACAAGATCCAGTCGCTCGGCACGGTCGCCGAGACGATTGCGCTGGAACCGTTCGTGGACAAGTGGGTGAGCTTCGGCTGGGAAGTGCGCGAAGTGGACGGTCACGATCATGCGCAACTGAAGCAAGTTCTCGGCGCGCCTTCGGAAAGCGGCAAGCCCGTCTGCGTGATGGCGCACACCACCAAGGGAAAGGGCGTGTCGTTCATGGAGAACACGGTGCTGTGGCACTACCGCACCGCGCGCGGTGATGAATACGACCGCGCCCTCCAGGAACTGGAACGCGCCTGATGCGCAATGCATTCATCGCCGAGCTGCAGCAGCTGGTCGCCACCGATCCCCGCATCATGCTGATCACCGCCGACCTGGGATTTGGCGTGTTCGACCAGTTTGCGAAAGACCATCCGCGGCAGTTCCTCAACGCAGGAGTTGCCGAGCAGAACATGACCGGCCTTGCAACCGGTCTCGCGATGGAAGGTCGCATCGTCTTCACCTACTCGATCGCGAATTTTCCCAGCCTGCGTTGCCTCGAACAGATCCGCAACGACGCCGCCTATCACGATGCCAACGTGAAAGTCGTCTCGATCGGCAGCGGCTTCAGCTATGGTGCGCTCGGCATCTCGCACCATGCGACCGAAGACATCGCCATCGTGCGCGCCCTGCCAGGACTCACGGTAGTTAGCCCGGGCGACGAGTGGGAGGTGCGCCAGGCGACGCGCGCGCTGATATCGACCCCGGGCACCTGTTACCTGCGGCTCGACAAGTCGAAAGCGCCGCCGAACCATCGGCCCGACGACGTATTCGAGATCGGCAAGGCGCGCGTGGTGCGCGCCGGCACGGATCTGACCATCGCGGTCACCGGCGGAATCCTCGAAGTCGCGCTCACGGCCGCTGCGGAGCTCGCGCGCGAGCACAAGATTGAGACACGCATCCTGAGCGTGCATACCGCCAAACCGCTCGACGTGGCGGCGCTCGCAGCCGCCGCGCGCGAGACCGGCGGCTTGCTCGCACTCGAGGAGCATACCGTCGAGGGCGGCCTCGGCGGCGCGATTGCCGAATCGCTGCTGGAGCTCGGGGCGATTCCGCGCGCCTTTATGCGCGTCGGCCTGCGGGCCGGATTTTCATCCGCGGTCGGCGGCCAGGAGTACCTGCGGGCGGTTTATGGACTCGACCAGCGCAGCGTGGTCGCGAGCGCGCTCAAACTACTAAAGAGGCAGTGACAGGTACGATGCTGAAGCGCAGTTTCGATTTTCTCGTGGCCCTCGTCGGGCTGCTGGTCTCATCGGTGATCATCGTGCCCGTCGCGATCGCCGTGTGGTTCCAGGACTTCAAGTCGCCGTTCTACATGGGTCCGCGCGTCGCCCGGGGCGGCGGCATTTTCAGGATGGCGAAACTGCGCTCGATGGTGGTGAAAGCCGACAAGACCGGAGTCGACTCCACCGGCGCCAACGATCCGCGTATCACGCCGATCGGCAAGTTCATCCGCGCCTACAAGCTCGACGAGCTCACGCAGCTGTGGAATGTGCTCAAGGGAGACATGAGCCTGGTCGGACCGCGGCCGAACGTGGAGCGCGAAACGCGCATGTACACGGGTGAGGAGCAGCGGCTGCTGAGCGTGCGCCCCGGCATCACCGACTACGCGTCGATCGTGTTCGCCGACGAGGGCGAAATCCTCAGGGACAAGGCCGATCCCGATATCGCCTATAACCAGCTGATCCGGCCGTACAAGAGCCAGCTCGGCATCTTTTACGTCGAGCATCGCAACCTGCTGCTCGATTTCAAGTTGATCTTCCTCACCGCGCTGGCAATGGCTTCGCGGCAATCGGCGTTGCGCGCCGTGGTCAACGACCTGCGCAAACGTGGCGCGCCCGAAGCGCTGGTCGCGATCGCCGCACGCAGCGCGCCGCTGCAACCCGCGCCGCCGCCGGGCGCGACGTCCATCGTCACGGAAAGATATTGAACGCGCCGTCGCGTGCTTCAGGCGCGCGGTTTGTGCAGCTCGAAGGTGAAAATCCACGCCAGCAGTTTGACCAGCGGAATGTGAGTCAGCGCGCCGTCGAGTGCGTCGAAAAGCGGGAACAAAGGGCGGACGTTTGCACCGAGCGGCGCCAGCACATGCCAATAACGTACGTCGCGCACCTCGAAGAATCGCCGCGCAAAGCGGACATCCTTGAGACTCAGGATATGGGCGGCCTCCCACTTCGTGCGCATCGCCGGGGTAAGCATGCGATAAAGCTTGATCAGCGGGTTGTAGTCGAGCGCTTCGACGGCCAGCAACCGGCCACCCGGCGCCATCACCCGCCGCAATTCGGGAAAGGCGTACGAAAGATCGAGATGGTGCAACATGCCGTTGCACATCACGACGTCGATGGAGTCCGAAGGCAGCTGCGTGTTTTCA
>DATHJZ010000090.1:0-9052 GCA_035286365.1 Steroidobacteraceae bacterium
CCGAAAGTTCATGTTTCATCACGGCGGCCTCGCTTCGATCGATACGGGTCTGAGTTAATCAAGCCAGCAAACGTTCCGCAATCTGAATTGCATTTAATGCGGCGCCTTTACGAAGTTGGTCTCCGGCGACAAACAGCGCCAACGTGCGGCCGGTGGGATCGCTAACATCCGTACGGATGCGCCCCACCAACACTTCGTCCTTGCCGCTGGCGTCCACTGGCATCGGGAAGTAGTTTCGTTCCAACTCGTCGACTACGCGCACGCCGGGGGCGTTGCTCAGGATCGCGCGTGCTTCGGCCACCGACAGCGGCTCTTCCAGCTCGATGTTCAACGCAATGCAATGCGCGCGTAACACGGGAACGCGCACACAGGTAGCGGTCACACGCAGGGTCGGCTCGCCGAAGATCTTGCGCGTCTCCTGCATGACCTTGGTTTCTTCTTCGTTGTAACCGGTTTCCGGATCGACCCGGGTGTTGTGCGAGAACACGTTGAACGCGTACGGATGCGGCAGCACCCTGGGCGTGAAAGCGCGGCCCTCCAGGTGTGCGCGCGTCGATTCGCTGAGCTCTTCCATCGCCGCGGCGCCGGCGCCCGAGGCGGCCTGGTAGGTAGACATGGTGATGCGATTGATGCGCCGCCTCTGGTGCAGCGGCCACAGCGGAGTGGCGGCGACGATGGCGACGCAGTTCGGGTTCGCGATGATCCCGTTGTGATTCGACATCGCGCCGGCATTGATCTCGGGCACCACCAGCGGCACGTCGGTGTTCATGCGGAACGCTGAAGAGTTGTCGACGACGACGGCGCCGGCTCTCACTGCCACGGGCGCAAAGCGCTTGGACTGCGCGCCACCGGCCGAGAACAGCGCGATGTCCACGCCTTCGAGACTCTGATCCGTGAGCTCCTGGACTGGCAGGTCGCCGCCGCGGAACTTCATCGATTTACCCACCGACCGCGCCGAGGCCAGCAGCCGCAGTTCGACCAGCGGGAATTTGCGCTGTTCGAGGCACTGCATCAGCTCGACGCCCACGGCGCCGGTGGCGCCCGCGATGGCGACGACGGGGTTCCTGCGGCTGTGTATGGTCTGATCGGACGAGGACATTGTTTGACTCCGGAAATGAAAAGGCCCCGCGAGTTTCCTGCGCGGGGCCTTAGGGTTCTTAGCTCGCTTTCGTTCAGCGCGCGCAAGACCTCAAGGCCCCAGGGGGCTTGGTCTTGATCGTGGTTTTCGTGGTGGCGCGAATCATGGGGGACGAAATGTAGCGGAGCGGCGGGCCTCGCGTCTACTACCTAGTGCGGGGCGACCTTGTTGGGCTCAATCAGCCCGTTGTAGTAGGCCAGCATTAACAGAATGAAGAGGATCACCGACAGGCCGACGCGCACGGTCAGCGCGCGCGCCATCTTTTTGGAGTCGCCTTTGCCCTTCGACAGGTGAAACAGCGCGCTCCCCAGGCTTCCGACAATGGCGAAGAGCACGACGATGATGAGAATCTTGATCACGTCCATGAGGGCGCACTTTATACTCCCCGCCCCCATGCCGATCCGAATTTCCGCGTTCGGGAGGGTGTTCGCGCCTTCCTGGCCGATGACCCTGCTCACCCTCGTTCTGCTGACGGCCTTTGTCGGCCTGGGGCGCTGGCAATGGCATCGCGGCGCAGCCAAGCAGGCCGTCTGGGCCGAGTACGCGCGTGACCGCGCCGCGGAACGCCTGAACTCGCGTTCCTTCGACGACCTCGAACGCTTCGCGCGCATCGAGGTCACGGGCCACTTCGAGCCCTGGCACCAGTTCCTGCTCGACAACATCTCGCACGCGGGTCAGCCCGGCTACGAAGCGCTGACGCCCTTCGTCCTGGTCGACGGTCGGCGCACCCTCGTGAATCGCGGTTGGGTGCCGTTCAGCGGCTATCGCGATCGGCCGCCGGATGTGAGCCTGCGGGATCCGGGCGAAGTGACGATCACTGCGCGCATCGATGAATTGCCGAGCGGCGGGCTCGCGAGCGGACACGCCGCACCCGGAGCGGGATCAAGCTGGCCGAAGCTCACGAGCTTTCCAACACAGGTGGATCTCGAGACCGCGCTCGGCACGAAACTTCAGCGACGCATCCTGTTGCTGGACGCGAGCAACCCGCACGGCTACGTGCGCGAGTGGACGCCGCCGGGCCTGCCGCCCGACCGGCACTTCTCGTACGCGATCCAGTGGTGGGGTTTTGCAGTGGTGCTGCTCGTGATCTACTTCGGCCTCAATTTTCGCAAGGTGCCCTGATGCAAGACCCGCGCGCGCGTGGCCGCCGCACATTGTTGATAGTCGCGGCGATGTTCTTCGTGCCGGTGGTCGTGGCGTTCGCACTGTATTACGGCGAGCTGTGGCGCCCGTCGGGTTCATCGAGCGAGGGCGAGTTGATAACGCCCGCGCGGCCACTCGCAGTGGCCGGCCTGCGCCACGTCGACGGCACGGCGGCCAGTCCTCAAGTGTTCGCCGACAAATGGACACTCATCTATATAGGCGACGGCGCCTGCGACGCGGCTTGTCGTACCGCGCTCGTGTTTGCGCGCCAGTCGCGCCTCGCGCTCAACAACGAGATGACGCGTGTGCAGCGCGTGTTCCTCGCCACCGGCGATTGCTGCGCGCAGGACTACTTCGCGGCGGAACATCCCGGACTCATCGCACTGGACGCATCCTCGCCCGAGGCCGCGAAGTTGTTGGCGCAGTTTCCCGCCGACAGGGCGCACTCGTTGTTCATCGTCGATCCGCTCGGCAATCTGATGATGCGGCACGACGCGAGTCACACGACGAAAGGCCTGCTGACCGATCTCAAGAAGTTGCTCAAGCTGTCGCACATCGGGTGAGCAACCCCGACCACATGCGCGAGGTCGTCTGGATCCGGCGTCTGGCGCTCGCCGGCGCCTTGCTGTGTTTCGGTGTGGTGGTGTTGGGCGGTTACACGCGCCTGTCGAATTCCGGACTCGGATGCCCCGACTGGCCGGGCTGTTTCGGCCACATCGCCCCCCCCGGCAGCGCCGAGCATTACGCGTCAGCGGCCGATGTGCGCAAGGCGTGGGTGGAGATGATTCACCGCTATTTCGCAGGCACGCTCGGGCTCATCATCGTCGCGATCACCGTGTTGTCGATTCGCGCCCGCACGGCGCGTGGCGTGAACGTGTTGTTCGCGTTCACGCTGCTGGTGCTGGTCATGCTGCAGGGTTTCCTGGGGATGCTGACCGTCACCTGGCTGCTGAAGCCGGCGATCGTCACCGCACACCTGCTCGGCGGGCTAACTACCTTCGCATTGCTGCTGTGGTTGTACCTGTCGATGCGGGCGCAGGCGCGCGCCGTCGACGGTGCCACCGTGCTCGCCGGCAACCGGCTGGCGGAATTCGGCGGCCCCGCGCGCGGGCTCGCCGGGCTCGCTTTGGCGGCGCTCGCGCTGCAGGTGTTCCTGGGCGGCTGGACCAGCAGCAACTACGCCGCATTGGCCTGCCCCGATGTGCCGCGTTGCCAGAACCAATGGATTCCCGCCGCGGACTACCACGACGCCTTCGTGCTCTGGCGCGGCCTCGGTATCAATTACGCCGGTGGCGTGCTGGATCACCCGGCCCGTGTAGCCATCCACTTCATGCATCGGGTGGGCGCGCTGACAGCCACGATTTTGCTGTTGTTCGCCGCATTGTTCGCGTTGCGCGGGCTCGGGGCAGGACCGCGCTGGGCGGCGCTGGCCGTGATTGGCGCTCTCGCCCTGCAGGTATCCATCGGGGTCTTCATGGTCTTGCGGGCCTTTCCGCTCGACCTCGCGGCCGCGCACAACGCCGGCGCCGCGCTGCTCGTAGGAGCCACGGTGCTCCTGAATCGACGGCTCCGGCCGGTGGCGGATTTCAATTAAAGAGTTGGGATAAACTGCCGCCCCTTCCCAGGAGCCGGCTTTTGGCCACCACCGACCCCATCGTCGCCGCCACCGCGTCCTCGCGCTGGCGCGGCTATTACGAGCTGACCAAGCCGCGCGTGGTCATGCTGATCGTGTTCACGTCCATCGTGGGCACCTTGCTGGCGTCGTCCGGGTTGCCGCCGCTGGAAGCCTTGGTCTTTGGAAACCTCGGCGTGGGCCTGGCGGCCGCCAGCGCCGCCGTGATCAACCATGTGCTCGACGAGCGCATCGATGCGCAGATGTCACGCACCAAGCGCCGTCCGCTGCCCACCGGCAAGATGACACCGCGCTCGGCGCTCGGGTTTGCCGCGGTGTTATGCGTGTTGTCGATGGGCATTCTGGTGGTGTTGGTCAACACCCTGACCGCGCTGCTGACGTTCGCCTCGCTCATCGGCTACGCCGTGGTCTACACCCTGTGGCTGAAGCGCGCGACCTCGCAGAACATCGTGATCGGCGGCGCCGCCGGCGCCGCGCCACCCGTGCTTGGCTGGGTTGCGGTGACCAACAGCATCGATCCGAATGCGCTGCTGCTGTTCCTGATCGTGTTCGTGTGGACGCCGCCGCACTTCTGGGCGCTGGCGATCGCGCGCAAGGATGAATACGCGAAGGTCGGCATTCCGATGCTGCCCGTCACGCACGGCGTGGCGTTCACGCGGCTGCAGGTGTTCCTGTACACGATCCTGTTGTCGGTCGTGACGCTGCTGCCCTTCGTCACCGGCATGAGCGGGTTGCTCTACCTCGCCGCCGCAATCGTGTTGAACGGCATGTTCATGTACTACGCGCTGCAGATGAAGCTCACGGCGCGCGCGCACCTGCCGATGAAGCTGTTCCGGTTCTCGATCACGTACCTGATGTGGCTGTTCGCCGCGTTGCTGGTGGATCACTATCTGCCGACCACGCAGGGAATCAGACTGCTTCCCGTTTGAGCTTGTCGACGCCACTCCAACTACCCACGCGCTTCAATGGCCTGTTCGGCCTGGTGCTGTATTACCAGCATCATGGGATGCTGCTGCTGCGTTCCGGTGACCGCGACGACGGCGGCCCCAAGCGAATCGACCTGCTGTTCCGCGGTGTCGTGTGGATGTCGATCCCGTCGTGGTTCAGCGATTTCAGCGTCGAGCAGTGTCTGCTCGACGAAGTGCTCGAGTACATTCCGCCGAGCCACCGAGCCAAGGCCGAGTCGCGCAAGGTGTACCGCGTCGATATCGATCGCACACCGCACTACGTGATTGCGGGCAGCGTGGCCGCATCGAACGACAACCTGTCGTACTTCGACCCGTCGCCGCTGCTGCCGGAGATCGAAGTCAACCTCAAGTTCGACGCGGAGTAAGAGGGGCCCAATTCGGGTTTGGCGTTGCGCGCGCACGGGTTCACTATGCCCGTCCCTTCCAGAGGAGTCGCTGCATGTCAGTCGCAAAAGTCATCGAGATCATCTCGGGCAGTAAATCGAGTTTCGACGATGCCGTGAGGAAAGGCATTTCGCGCGCATCGGAATCGGTCGACGAGATCACGTCTGCGTGGGTGAAGGATCAGAACGTCGTCGTCGAGAGCGGCAAGATCGTCGAGTATCGCGTGACGCTCAAAGTCACTTTCCTGCTCAAGAGCAAGAAGAAGTAGCCACCAAGGATGCCGGGTGGGGAAAGTGGGGACTCGTCTCCCCCGTTTCCCCATCGGCGCCGCGAATCAGTGTTGCGCGGCTTTCGGTGTTTCTTTCCCGGCCTTACAGCCGTGGTCCGCCTGGAAGTAAGCCTCGAGGACTGGCGGGCGCGCGGGAACGGGCGCGCCATTCTTCTCGGCTTCGGCGGCCAGCGGTAGATAGTCCCCGGCAGCCGCGGCGATTGCCGCCGTCGTGGCCTCGGAATAGCTGCCCACTACTTCCGTCATGCATGAGCAGTACCTGGGCACATCGATATGGGCCGCCTTCTTGAATCTCTTGCGGCATTCCTCGCCGTACATCGATTGCATCTGCTCGGCAGCGCATTTGTCGATGACGGCGGGATCGAAGCGGCTGCGGACTTCCTCCTCGCTGACGGGCCGTACCAGTTCGTCGGGAGAGAGCGTGCTGGCGAATGCCTGCGTCCTGGCAGGCAGGCAAACGCACAGACTCTGGACCGCGTCCTTCAAGGTGTATCCCGTGAGCGGATCGGCCCTCACTTTGAAATCCTTGAGCTGATCCGTCACCGCGCTGCATTGGGTTGCGATGTCGGCTGTATAGATGCGCAGCTCGTCCTGCCAGGTATTGCCGATTCGGGCGAACGCCTCCGGGCAGGCCCCGAGGCCGATAGTTAGCAGGAAGACGGCGAGTCGGCCGCAGATCATGTTGACTGTCCGGTCAGTTCGCCATGCGTCGAATGATGCGGTTCTGCCGCGCCGCGGGTTTGGACACCGACAGGCTGCTGGCCTCGATATTGTCCAGTATCGAAGCTTTGGCCAGCTGCGGCGGTGACACGCCGGATGCGGCGGGACAGGTCTGATTGTTGCTCGCGCGGAAAGCCAACGCAGCGGCGATGCGGCCCTCGGCCGCGTCACCCATCGGATGCGTGAAGTCGTCGGCCACCGAACAGCCTGGCACGGTCGTCCCGACGTCGTGCGTCGTGTTCGCCGGCGAGAAGCCATCGGTGTAGTCGCCGAAGTTCGCGGCGTTCTCACCACGGAACTGGATGCTGAAGTAGGTAGTCCCGCAGTTGTCGGCCGGATAGAACCCATACGGCTTTCCGCAAGTCGTGGAGCCGATCAGGTAAACGGTGATGCCCGCGCCGCGCAGCGAGTTGATGATGGATTCACTCGCCGAGCAGGTGCCGGGGCCGGTGATGACGTACACCCGCAGCAGATCGAGCGTGGGCAGCTGGGTGCCGGCGGGCGTGCCCGGAAACCCTTGCGACTTGTCCCAGAACGGAGTGGGCGCGAGGATTTCACCGGTCACCGGATTGCGGCTGGGATTCTTGTCGTTGAACACGATCTTCTCGAATGTCTTGCCGGTGAGCATCGAGGTATTGCCGATCATGTAGGAAAGCTCGCTGGCGAGATCGAGATAACCGCCGCCGTTGTAACGCAGGTCGAGAATCAGGTCGGTGACTATTGCACTGTTGAGACCATTGAGCGCGTTGACCGCGTCGATCAGCGGTTTCTCCGCCGTCGCGATGTGATCGTTGAACTGGATGTAGCCAACCGCGCCGGACGCGGACGGGAACCAGGTGACGATGGGCACGGGCGTATGCGTCACGCTGGCCGAGCTCATCGTGACGGTGCGCGTATTGCCGGCCGTGTTCCTGACCACGAAGGTATGGCTCTCGCCGGTTGCCTCCGGGAACAACCCCGCGTTGAGCGTGTTCACGATGGCTTGCGTACCGCCGTTCACGGCGTCGGCGCCATCGACCTGAAGAATCTCATCGCCGCGCACGAGATTGGTGGCGGCCGTCGTTCCCGGATCGGTGTACGCAACGACGATGCGACGCGGTGGCGTCGGTGCGAGCACCGCGAATTCCGCGCCGTAGCCGGCTTCGATGCCTCCCTGCGAGAGCGCCTCCCAGACGTCGGTGTCGTAAGTGAAATGGAATTTGTCCTTTGGGGCGCCCGACGTGGTGGTCGCCAGGGTTTTGAGCACGTCGAAATAGTCGGGGGTGGCGTACAGCGACGGGTCGCGATCCGTCACTTCGCCGTACCAGAGATACAGCTCGTTGGTCCAAGAGCGCAGCCAGTTGTTCTGGTCCGTGGCAGTTCCGGTGCGATCGGGGGTGCCCGGCCGCGGGGCGACGCAGCGCGCCTCGTAGACACTCGAAGGCTGATAGACCCCGGCCTGCCAGCTCGTGCCACCGGGAAAACTGCCGCCGCCGCCATTTCCGCCGCTACCGCCGTCGCCGCCGCCTCCGCAGGAGGCCAGGGCTCCGAACAGCGGGAACAGTAACACGCTGAATACGTAGTCTCTTTTCACCGAGAATCCCTCTAAACCAGCTCGCGGGCGTTATGCACCACTATGCACCCGCGCAAGCAAACAACAAATCGTCGCCGCCAAGCTACGGTCCAAGTCTCGTTCTATTATTGCAGCGGTCATGAATCGTCATCTTCGACCGTTCGGACTGAAGTTAGGTCCCCTGACCGCAGGGGCAGTCTATTTCCCATTGCATTTTTTTGCCGTAGGTATTGGCCTCACGGTGCTGATCGCACCTCAGGGGGTGGGGGTGTTCTGGCCGGCCTCCGGCACCCTGTTCGCCTTTCTGCTGCTGTATCCCGCCCGCTACTGGCTGGCGCTGCTGGCTTTCGGATTCGTGGCGGAGATGTCCGCACATGAATTGTTCGCGCCGCAGATTCCCTACACCGTCTCCGGGCTCCTTTACTTCGTGAAGTTCGCCGCGGCGTTGCTGGGCGCGGGCCTCATGCAGGTGGGCGTGCGCGGCCCCATCTCCTTTGCGCGCTTGCGCCACGTGTTGTGTTTTGCGATGGCGGCCCTGTTGTCGACGCTGGCCTGCGCGGTGGTGGCCGTCGCGCTGCGCGCGGGAACATTTCCGGCCGCTCGCGAATTCTGGCTGGCCGTGCAGAACTGGTGGATCGGGGACTTCCTCGGTGCGCTCGTCATCACCCCACTGCTGCTGACGGTGGGATTCCACGGCTTCGCGCTGACCGGCAGGCGCGGTGGTCGCGCGGCGACCTATTCGGCGTTCGGCGTATTGGTGCTGTTGTTAGGCGTGGTGTTCCTGCGGCGCGGCGGTCCCGTGATGACGCCGCTTGACGTGCCGTACATCGTCTACCCGGTGCTGGTGTGGATCGCGCTGCTCGGCGGCCCGCGACGCACGGCGCTCGCCGCCGGCATCGCGGTGGCGGTCGCATCGCTCGCCACGACGCGCGGCTACGGGCCGTTCGAGAGCCCCTATCAATTGCAGACTTTTCTTGCACTGTGCGTGCTGCCGGTGCTGCTGCTGCAGGCCGTAATGGCCGAGCGCGACGCGGCCATTGCGAAGGCACGCGCCAGCGACGAGCGCTATCGCGCCTTCATCGCCAACAGCTCCGAGGCGATTTTCCGCACCGAGCTCGCCGAGCCCATGCCGGTGACGCTGCCGCCCGACGATCAGATCGCCTGGGTGCGCAAGCATGGCTATGTCGCGGAGTGCAACACCGCATTCATGGTGGCGCTCGGCGTG
>DATHJZ010000091.1:0-9038 GCA_035286365.1 Steroidobacteraceae bacterium
CGGATTCGGTGCTGGCGGAACGTTAGAGCGCATAACGGTTCCCTCCGCGAAACCACCCGCGGCGTTGATGTTCGAAAACTTTGCAGCCATGGTTGGCAATCCCGATCTTTTCGAAGCAAGCGTGGCTGCGAGTGAAAGGACCCAAGAGTGGCTGGACGCGATTTGGACCAAGGCAATACAAAACGAGCGGGGAATCGCGTGACAACAAAATTGGCCCGTTCATTCAGCCTGTGTGTCCTGGCGCTGACTTTCGCAACTACCGGCAGCACTGCGCAGTCCGCATCGGATGTTGTGGTCGTAGTGCACGCGGGGCGCTTGCTCGACCGTCCCGGTCAGGCGCCACGTGGCGCATCGACAGTCCTGATCCGCAACGGCAAGGTTGAGGCGATTCGCGAGGGATTCCTGGACGCCGCCAGCTACCCGGGCGCGCAGGTCATCGATCTGCGCGCCAAGTTCGTGCTGCCTGGATTGATCGATGCGCACGTCCATCTCGACAGCGACCGGGCCGGACAGGAAGGGTTGGTCGAGAGCCTGACGAATGGGCCGGCATACTTCGCCTACGAAGCGGCGGTCAATGCACGCAAGACCCTCGCCGCAGGGTTCACGACCGTGCGCAATCTCGGCAACAGCGACGGCGTCACGCTTGCCCTGCGCGATGCGATTGCGGCGGGCAAGGTGCCGGGCCCGCGGATCGTCGATGCGGGAAGCGGAATTTCGACCACGTCTGGGCACGGCGATAGCTCACTGGGCCTAAGCCCGGAGCTCGCGGAACACGCGCACCAAAAGAATCTGTGCGATGGCGTCGAGTCCTGTCGCCTCGCGGTGCGGCTGCAAGTCCGCCGCGGTGTCGACGTGATCAAGATCATGACGACCGGTGGTGTGAACAGCCGCATCGGCGCAGGCCTCGGGCGGCAAATGTTCGACGACGAAGCCAAAGCCCTGATCGAAACCGCTCACCTCTACGGAAAGAAAGTCGCCGTGCACGCGCATGGCGCCGACGGAATCAACCTGGCGCTGCGTAACGGCGCGGATTCGATCGAACACGGGACGCTGCTCGATGAAGAGGGCATCAAGCTGTTCCTCAAGACCGGCGCGTACTATGTACCGACCCTATCTACGGTGAACGGCTACCTCGAGCGCATCGCGAAAGATCCGAATGCCTATCCACCGGAAGTGCGCGCCAAGATCGACTGGCGAATTTCGATCACCGGGCAGGCGTTGGAGAAGGCATTTCCTCGCGGCGTGAAGATCGCATTCGGTACCGACGCGGGCGTCTCGAAACACGGCAGAAACGCCGATGAGTTCGAGCTGATGGTGAAGCACGGCATGCCTGCCTCCGAAGCCATCAAGGCGGCCACGATGAACGCCGCGGATCTGCTGGGCCTGTCGAGCGAGATCGGCACGCTCGAGCCCGGCAAGCGCGCGGATCTCATTGCCGTCACGGGCGATCCCTTGAAGGACGTGACGGTGTTGAAGACGGTCGAGTTCGTGATGAAGGATGGTGTGGTGAGCAAGTAACGCGGCAGTCCTAGCTGGGCGCGACGCGCTTCCTGGTGACTATCTCGCGGAATTCCCACGCTGGGTCCCACGCTCTGGTTTTAGGCTCGCTCCGAACCTGCAGTCTGGGAGAAGGAGAGATCACCATGTTCCACCAAATCCAGTTCAACCGTTCTATGCGTTACTCAGTCCCGTTTTTCCTGAGCCTGCTTGCCGCGGGGTCTTTTGCGCAGGTGCCGGATCAGGAACTGGCAGTTGCGCGAACCGCTGATGATGCCGTGCTCAAGTGGGGTCCCTGTCCGCCGTTTCTTCCCGAGGGGTGCGGCATTGCCGTGTTGCATGGCGACCCGGCAAAAGACAATGTCGATGTGCTTCTCAGGGTTCCTGCGCGATCCGAGCTTCCGCTGCATTGGCACACCTCGGCAGAGCGCATGGTGCTGATCGCAGGCGAACTTCACGTGACTTATGACGGACAGAAAAAAGTAATCCTCAAGCCCGGAACCTATGCCTATGGGCCCCCAAAGCGTTCCCACAGCGGCGTCTGTGCGAGCGTCAGTCCCTGTGTGCTCTTCATTGCCTTCGAATCGCCACTGGATGCGGTGCCGATCGTAGGCACTGAGAAACCGGGAAGCTGATCAGTTACGGCAGAATCGCCGAGTGTCAGAACTCCTTGCTGAACCGCACTCCAAACTCGCTCGCATCATTGCTCAGCATGACCAGCACGTAGTCGCCCGTGTTGAGCCGCGCATTGTCATAGCGCTCGTCCGTGATGTTGCGGCCGTAAATCCCGACGGTCCAGTCGCCATCGGCGGGCCGATAGCTGATGTCGGCATTGACCAGGTCGCGACTCTCAATGAACGTGAACCGCGCCGGGTCGTTGCTCGGCTCGCCGAACATGTCGTCCCGGTACGACCAGTCGGCGCGCAGCGTGATCTCCCCGCTTCCGGTTGGAATCGTCAGCTCGGGACTCAGCGACGCAGTCATTTTCGGTGTCAACGGTGCCACTGCGGCCGGATTCGGATCGTCGACGTCAACGTCGATGTAACCCACGGTCACGTGCAGACGGAAGTTGTCGGTCGCGGCCCAGGTGGTTTCAAGCTCGGCGCCGCGCGAAGTCTGATCCACGACGATGCTTTGCGTAGAGAAGCCGGCCCCCGTCGTCGTGCTCACCTGGTAGGGCAGGTCCGTATATTTCGTGTTGAACAAGGCGATGCTCAGCTGCAGGTTGTCGAAGAGCTCTCCTTTCATGCCCACTTCGTAATTGATCGCGGTGACGTTTTCGGTGGCCACGAAACAGTTAGGGTTCCCGAACAGGCAGAACGGACGCGCCGGGTACTGGCCGGCCTGGTAGCCACTCTGTACGGCACCATAGAACGTCAGCCGATCTCGGAATTTGTACGAGGCCGAGACGTCCCAGGTGGTTTGCGACCCATCGTTGCTGTTCGAAGCCCCGATCACGCCGACCACAGGCATCGTGTCCGCGTCCTTGTCGTCCTGCGTGTACCGCAGGCCGGCCGCGATCCTCAACGCATCGGTCACGTGGTATCCGACGTTCGCATAGATCGCCTGGCTGTTGTACTTCTGGTGCAGGAAGAAATCGCCGCTGTTCGGCGCTGGGCACGGCGCAGCCGCGGTACCGCAGTTGAAGCTCGTATCGTTCTGGAAGTTCTGTCCTTCCTCCTCGTAGTAGAAGAGGCCGAGCACGTAGTCGAGGGCACCAGCCGTACCCGTGGCCTGCAATTCCAGCGACTGCTGATCGGCAGAGCCGATCTCGGGGAACGACAGGAAGTCGTCGTGGAAGCTGTCGTCGTCGAGTCCGCTCTTGTATTCCGAGTGCCGGTCGCTCGCGAGGAGCTTGAAACTGAGCGCGTCCGAGACCTCGAGATCGGCCGTCAAGGAAACGCCGTACGCCCGGTTCGTCACCTCGATCTGGTCGGCCTGGCCGGTGTTGTTGTCGTAGTGATCGCTCGCCCGGTCGGAATTCCGATAGCCGGCGTTGTAAACGGCGCCGTTGGCGGCAGTGCAGTTCGCCGGGGGAGCGGGTGGGTTGGCCCGGCACGCCGCGCCGAGCTCGTCGATCAGCGTGTAGTACGGCCGCAGGCCATTCTCTCCGTCGTTGCCGTCTCCGGTCAGCAGGAATGACAGCTTGTCGGTCGGCTTCCACTGCATCGCGATGCGTCCGGAAATGTCCTGCATCTCGCCGACTTGCTTGTTCGGATCTTCGATCAGCAGAAAATCACCGAGTCCGTCACGGCGTTGGTAGGCCAGGCTGAAGGACATGGCGAACTCGTCCGAGATCGGCATGTCCGCATACACGTCGCCGTTCAGCCGTCCGCGACTCCCGGCCATCAACGACACTTTTCCGCCCGGTTCGTCGCCCGGCTTGCGCGTGATGATGTTGATGGCGCCACCGATCGAATTGCGCCCGTACAGCGTGCCTTGCGGGCCACGCAATACTTCGACGCGCTCGATATTGGCGAAGCTCCAGTTCTGGCCGACCTGGCGGCCGAGATAGACGCCATCGATGTACACGCCGACGCCCGGCTCGGTCGTGATCAGGTGATCCTGCAGGCCGATGCCGCGGATGAACGGATTCTGCGACGACGTGTGGCCGCCCGAGAAGCCGGTGATGTTGAGGTTCGGCACGAACTTACCGATATCGGTGAGATCGGTGATTCCCTGCTTCTCCATGGCTTCCGGCGAGAACGCGCTGATCGACACTGGCACGTCATAGATGCTCTGCTCGCGCTTCTGCGCAGTCACGATGACGGTGTCGAACACCGAGTCGTCTTGTTCCTGAGCGAGCGCGGCTGGCCCCACACCGAGCGCGCCCAACAGCGCGGCGAACATGATGACCGCAAGATTTCTCTTGTTCATTCGATTCCTCCCTGAATGATGCCGACCTGAGTGAGCTGGCATTAGCGCGTGTGCAGCTTAAAGAATACTGCGGGTTCTGTCCGTGGTGCTGTGTAAGGCGCATGGCCGAGACTGCGGCGCTGCTGCACGGCCGCGTGCGGTACAGTCGCAACGCCGTGATGGATCGCGCCACAGAGCGTCGGCCACGGCTCCAGGAGTGACATGCCCGACATCTTCCTCACCGATCCGCCGCGATAGATCGATGCCCGCTCCCGGAACGCGCCTCGGCCGCTTCGAAATTCTGGAATTGCTCGGCGCGGGCGGCATGGGCGAGGTCTATCGAGCGCGCGACTTGCGCCTTGGGCGCGAGGTCGCGCTGAAGCTGCTGCCGGAACAGTTCGTGCGTGATACGCAGCGCCTGGCGCGATTCGAGCGCGAGACGCAGGTGCTGGCTTCGCTCAACCAGCCGAACATTGCCGCCCTGCACGAGATAGTGGCACTCGAAGGCAGCCACGCCTTGGTGCTGGAGTTGGTCGAGGGCGAAACCCTGTCGGAGCGGATCGCACGCGGCGCGTTGCCGGTGCCTGAAGCTCTGGGAATTGCCGCCCAGATCGCCACGGCGCTGGACGCTGCGCACGAGCGGGGCATCGTGCACCGCGACCTCAAGCCGGGCAACGTCAAGCTGCGGCCCGATGGCACCGTGAAGCTGCTGGACTTCGGCATCGCCAAGGTGCTGGACCCGACCACGACGGCCAGCAATCCGGCGGCTGTCACCCTGACCGCGGCCGACGCGCCCGGCGGCAGTGCGCGCATCCTCGGCTCGCCCGCCTACATGAGTCCCGAGCAGGCCCGCGGCATGACCGTCGACAAGCGAGGGGATATCTGGTCCTTCGGCTGTGTGCTGTACGAGATGTTGAGCGGCGCGCGCGCCTTCGGTGGCGAAGGGTCCTCGGATGTGATCGCAAAAGTCATCGAGCGCGAGCCGGATTTCGCCGCCTTGCCCGCGGAACTGCCGTTCACGATCCAGCGGCTGCTGCAGCGCTGCCTGGAGAAGGACCGACGGCGGCGGCTGCGCGACATCGGCGATGCGCGTCTCGAACTACTCGACGCACTCGACAACCCTGGCGGCGAGCCGACCGCGAGCGGAGCGTTCGCCGCCCGGGCCGCATCCCGCAGGCCATGGGTCCGGCGCCGCGTGCTCGCCGCGATCGTCACGATCGCCGCGGCGCTGGCCGGTACCGCAGCGTGGCTTGCGCAATGGGGCAACGCTCCGGCTCCCCTGGTTACGCGCTTCGCGCTCACCGAGCAGAGCTATGCCGGAGGCGGGCTGGCGATTTCCGCTGACGGTACGCGGATTGCCTACCTCGACGATCGCGGACTGGTGGTGCGGTCGCGGGACCGCCTGGAGAGCAAGGTGATCGCGGCCGTCAATATCGTCCAAGGCAACCCGTTCTTCTCACCGGACGGTGAGTGGGTCGGTTTCAGAGGTTGGGAGGCGCTCAGAACGGTTCCGGCAAACGGCGGTCCTGTGGCAACGGTGGCAGACCGGCATTCGGCCGCGACTGGCGCCTGGGTCGGCAAAGACATCTTCTTCGCCGGCATGACGGGACTTTTCCGGACTTCCGCGCGCGGCGGTAAGCCGGTGGCGCTGGCAGCACCCGCCGAGGGTGAACAGATCGTGTCCGTGCAGGTGCTTCCCGCAAGGAGGGCGATCCTGTTCACGGTCATTCCGACGCGCGGCAACGTGTATGGCATGGCCGCCAGCCTCCCGAGCGCGCGCATCGAGGCGCTGGACCTGGCGACTGGCCTGCGGCAGGTCGTGGTGCGCGGCGGCGGTCGGCCGCGATACACCAGCACCGGACATTTGCTGTACGTGAGTGGCGGGACGCTCTACGCGGTCCCCTTCGACATCAGTCAGTTGCGGACGCGGGGCACAGCGGTGCCGGTGATCGACACCGAAGGGCTGCTGGACTACGACGTCTCGGCCGAAGGGACGCTGATCTATCAGGCCGCGCTGACGAAGGAACACCGGGAACTGGCGTGGGTCGACCGGCGGGGCCGCGCCACATCGCTCGGCGCACCTGCCATGAATTACGCGTATCCGCGCGTCTCGCCCGACGGTACCCGTGTGGCGATCGACGTGATGGACGCGGCGGATCGCGACATCTGGATGTGGGATATCGGCCGCCGCACGCTCGAACGTTTCACCAAGGATCCCACCGGCAATCCGATCGTCACCTGGAGCCCGGATGGCAGTCATCTTGTCTTCGGCAGTGAACGTAGTGGCGTCTCGAATGCGTATCGCCAGGCATCCGACGGCAGCGGCGAACCCGAACGTCTGCTTGCAAGCGACGCGCTGCAGATGCCGATCAGCTACACACCTGACGGGCGGCTGCTGGTCTCGGTTGACGTGACGGGCCAGCAGCGCGACATCCACCTGATGACGCTCGACGGCCAGCGCAAGAGTGAGCCGCTGATTCACGGCCCGGCCAATGAACTGTGGGCGGAAGTCTCGCCCGACGGGCGCTGGGTGGTCTACGACTCGGACGAGTCCGGCCAGTTCGAGGTGTATGTGCGGCCCTTCCCCGATGCTTACCGCGGCAGTCGCTGGCAGATTTCCGCCGCGGGTGGGCGCCAGCCGGTCTGGTCGCACGATGGCCGCGAGCTGTTCTATCGCGATTTCAGCGGCGCGCTGATGGCTGTTCGCGTGGCCGCCGGGCCGGGCTTCGCGCCCGGCCGTCCAGTTCGGCTGTTCGAAGGCACCGGCTACCTGGGCGCGGGCGCGCAAGGCGGTGGCCGGACTTACGATGTCTCGCCGGACGGCAGCCGCTTCCTGATGGTCCGGACCGGGGACCAGGCCAGCACACCCCTCGTGGTCGTGCTGAACTGGTTCGAGGAACTCAAGCGCCTCGCCCCGATCCGCTAGTTCTCAGCTAGTTAGCCGGCGCCTTGTGGCTCAGGTACACCTGTCCGTCCGCGCCGTAGTACAGGCGCTGCATATCCCAGGAGATCGAAGGCCTGGTTTCAGCCGATCCAGCCGTAGGGAACTGAAACGTCACGCTGAGGTTGCGCGGCGTGGACCACGCATCCGCGGTCGTGGCGCGGGTGGCCATGAAGATGTCCATGTTGCCATCGCGGTTGGAGGCGAACACGATAGTTAGGCCGTCGCGGCTGACATTGGGCTGCTGGTCCTCGAAGGTCGTGTTCAGCGCGGTGACCGCCACGCCGGGGCCGTAGGAGCCGTCGGGCCGCAGCTCGCTCATGAAGATATCCTGGCTGCCGGTGGCTGCCTCGCCATCGTGATTGCCGGAATAAAAGAGGAAGGCGCCTTCGGCGGTGCCGAGCAGCGAGGGACTGAATTTCGTGCCCGCCGTGTTCGGACCGTTGGGATAACAGGCCAGGCGTAGCGGATCGCCGTGGCTCTCCAGCAGCAGTGCGGTGCCACCGTCGGTGGGAGCCTCCACCGTGTAACGCGTCACGAAGATGTCCGCTCCGGTGAGTCCGGGCATCGCTCCGGGTGCGCCGCACTTGTCCGCCCCGTCCCGTGTGGACACGAACATCAGCCAGTCGTCCATCGCAGGCAACGGACAGAAGTCGTTGGTCCCATCAATGCTGACCGGCGCTCCGAGCTTGGTCCTGAGGTCATAGGTGTCGGTCGCGGCGGTGCGCCGCAAGGCCCATATGTCCAGACCATTCGTTTCGGCGGGGCCGGCGGCGGTGTACAGAAATTTTCCATCGCGCGTTTCGATGGGGCAACCGCCGGGAGCCACTGAGACGGGCGAACTGAACTCCGGCGGCGGCGGCGGCGGAGGTATCACCGGCGGGGGCGCCGAAGCACCATTGTCGTCGTGCCCACAGCCGCCCAGCAGACCAGTCGTTGCCAATGCCAGCAGTCCAATCCGGAAAATCCTGTTCATGCTTGCCTCACCGTGGGAATGTTTCAGCAGGGGTGTTGCAGGCGATACTTGCACCCGGCATAAGATCAGTCGGGGCGAAACCCGGGCCGAAACAGGACTGAATCGGGGCGAGGCATGATGCGTTTCGGCAGGTTCGAGTTTGATCCGGCGACACGTCGCGTCAGGCGCGAAGGCGTGGACATCCATCTGACGCCCAAGGCCTTCGAGCTGCTGGCCGCGCTGCTCGATGGGGCACCGCGAGTGGTTTCAAAGCGCGAACTGCACGCGCGGCTCTGGCCAGGCGGTGCAGTAGCGGATGCGACGCTGGTTGCGCTGATCAAGCAGCTGCGCGCGGCGCTCGACGACCGTGACCGCGCTGCGCCGCTGATCCGCACCGTACACCGCGTGGGCTACGCGCTGGAATTACCGCTGGTGCGCCACGAACCGGCGATGCCCTCGGTGGCCGCCCGCTGGCTCACGGTGGGACAGCGACGGTTGTCACTCGCGACCGGCGAGAACATCGTCGGCCGCGACGAGGCCGCGAGCGTACGCCTTGACGACCCGATGGTATCGCGCCGGCACGCACGCATCCTGGTGAGCGGTTCGGGCGCACTCATCGAGGACCTCGGCAGCAAGAACGGCACATTCATCGATGGCCAGCCGATCGCCGCCGGTTCGATGCCGCTGCGTAACGGCATCCAGCTCGCCTTTGGTACCGTGCTCGTCGTTTACGGCGAATCGGGCAACGGCATGCCCACCGTCACCCACGCCGGACCGGCTGATCCATAG
>DATHJZ010000092.1:0-7719 GCA_035286365.1 Steroidobacteraceae bacterium
CCGTTCGGTGCTCGTCCTGAACATGCTCTCTTACATCGTGCTGCTGGCGATGTTGTTTGGCGGCCTGTATCTCGCCATCGACGCCACCGCCGGCGAACGCGAACGCGGCTCGCTGGAAATGCTGCTGACGGCGCCGGTGCCACGCGAGCACCTGATCTACGGCAAGATCGCGGCGGCTGCGGCGTACATGTTCGTATCGCTGGTGCTCACCGTGATCATGTTCGCCATCGCGATCAGCTTCGTGGGCCTCGAGCAGGTAGGCATTACTGCCAATCTCGGGCCCGCCGCGGCGACGAAGATGATCGCCTGCTGCGCGCCGCTCATCCTGTTCGGTGCGTCGTACCTGAGCATCATTTCCGGCTTCGCGAAGAGCTACCGCGAGGCGCAGACCTACCTGGGTCTGGTCATCACCGTTCCTACCATGCCGCTGATGTTCGCGGGCATCCTGGGACTGCAGGCGAAGACTGGGTTGATGTTCGTTCCCTTCCTGAGTCAGCACCTGTTGCTGACCACCATCGTGCGCGCCGAACCCATCGTGCCCTTGCACGTAGCGATCTCCGTGACGAGTACGCTCGTCTATGGCGCGCTGCTGATGTTTCTCGCGGGCCGTTTGTACCGGCGCGAGGCCCTGCTGGGCTAACTGGAAACCTCAGGCGGATCTGCGCCGGATCGGGTGCACACCCGGCGGCAATGAAGCAGTGCGGTGCTGCGCCAGCAAGGCGCGATAGCGATAGATTTCCGTCGACGTGTATTCGCGCGCTTCGATTTCGTAGCGATTGTCCCAGTAGCCGCGGCGAAAACATTCGAGCAGGTAGCGCGGGATGGTGAGGTCGCCCGCGCCCCACTGCCGGATCACGTGGAAGTACTCGTGCAGTACCAGCGGACCGTCGGCGAAGAATTCCTTGCCGCTGCCGCGCAGGTAGATGCGGTTCGGGCGCGTCGTGGCGATCGCGCGCCAGTGAAAGCGCACGTAGATCGAATACTGGATGACCTTGATCTGCGCTACCGGCTCGCCGAACAGGCTCTCCAGCGCGAGCTGCACGTCTTTCGGCGGATAACAGCGATTACCTACCCACACGTCGTCATTTCCCTATGCAGAACGATCCGAAGATGCGGCCTAACAAGTCGTCCGCGGTGAATATGCCGGTGATCTCGTCGAGCGCCTGCTGGGCCGCCCGCAGATCTTCCGCCACCAGTTCCCCCGCGCGCCGCTGCTCGAGTTGCCGCGCGGCGCTTTCGACGCATTCGCGCGCCCGGCCGAGGGCCTCCATGTGTCGGCGCCGCGCGGAAATACTTCCACTACCGGCGGTCTGAAAACTTACGCAGTCCTTCAGGTGCGAGCGAAGCAGATCGAGCCCCATTCCGGTAGCGGCCGATACATTGATGCGCGGTGGCCCGGAGTAGGTATCGGGAACGGGGAGGCCCTCCGCCAGGTCGATCTTGTTGAACAGCAGCGTGACGGGGACGTCGGCCGGCAGGCGCATGCGCTCTTCGTCGAAAGCCCGACCTAAGGGGTCATCGGACGTGTCGATGACGAACAGCACGCGATCGGCGCGCGCCATCTCGGCGGATGCGCGCCGCACACCCTCGCGTTCGACGACGTCATCGGATTCGCGCAGGCCGGCGGTGTCGAGCACGTGCAATGGCAGGCCGTCGATATCGACACGCTCGCGCAGGATGTCGCGCGTGGTGCCGGGGATGGCCGTGACGATGGCCGCGTCGTAACCCGCCAGGCGATTCAGCAGGCTCGATTTGCCGGAGTTGGGCCGTCCGGCGAGCACCACGGTCATGCCGTCGCGCAGCAGGCGGCCCTGCCCGGCCGCGGCCGTAACGCCGTCGAAATGCCCGCGCACGGTAGCTAGGCGCTCGTGGAGTTCTTCATCGCCGAGAAAATCCACTTCTTCTTCGGGAAAGTCGATGGCGGCTTCCACGTAGGTGCGCAGATCGATCAGCGCGTCGGTCAGGCCCTGCACCATGCTCGAGAATTCGCCCTGCAGCGAACGCATCGCGGCACGCGCGGCATCGCGCGAACCAGCGTCGATCAGATCGGCGACGGCTTCCGCCTGCGCCAGATCGATCTTGCCGTTGTGGAACGCGCGTTCGGTGAATTCACCGGGGCGTGCACGGCGCGCGCCGAGCTGGATGCAGCGTTCGACCAGCGCCTCGACGATGACCGGCCCACCGTGCCCCTGGAGCTCGAACACGTGTTCGCCGGTGTATGACTGCGGCGCCGGAAAGAACAGCGCGAGGCCGACATCGATCGGGTCGCCAGCGGCATCGAGAAACTGGGCGAGCGTGGCATGACGCGCCACGGGCAGGTCGCCGGCGATTGTTGCGGCGATCTCCGGCGCCTTGGGTCCCGAGACGCGCACCACACCCACTCCGCCGCGTCCTGGCGGGCTCGCTGCTGCCACTATGGTGTCGGTATGACTCATGCAGGCGCGCGCATAGTCCGCGCTGAAAATGAGTCTACGCCTGTTGCCGCGCGCGCAAGCCGAAAGCTATTTCTTGCGCGCCTTGTCCTCGACCTCGATCGTGCGATTGATGTTCCACTGTTGCAGGATCGACAGGCCGGTGTTCGTTACCCAGTAGAGCACCAGTCCCGCGGGGAACAGCGCGAACATCACGGAGAACACGATCGGCATGAACTGGAACACCTTCGCCTGCACGGGATCGGGCGGCGGCGGATTCAGCTTGTACTGCATCCACATCGCGAGCCCGTTGAGCGCCGGGAGGATGAAGAACGGATCGCGCGCCGACAGATCGTTGATCCAGCCCATGAACGGCGCCTGGCGCATCTCGACGCTTTCGAGCAGCACCCAGTAGAACGCCAGGAACACCGGCATCTGGATCAGCATCGGCATGCAGCCGGAAAGCGGATTGACCTTCTCCGTCTTGTACAACTCCATCGTCGCCTGGCCGAGCTTGGTGCGATCGTCCTTGTACGTTTCCTGCAGCCCCTTCATGCGCGGCGCGAGCGCACGCATGCGCGCCATCGACCGGCCCGAGTACTGCGCCAGCGGATAGAACATGAGCTTGAGCAGGAAAGTCGCGAGAATGATCGCGAGACCCCAGTTCTTGACCAGCGCGTGGATATTGTCGAGCAGCCAGAACAGCGGCTTCGACAGCGGCGTCAGCAGGCCGTAGTCGGCCACGCGCGTGAGCTCGGGGTGGAGTGTGTCGAGCTGGCGCTGCAGCTTGGGTCCGACGAACAGGTTTTCCTTGATGACCGCCTGGGTCTTGGGTGCGACGACTTCCGGCGGGCCCAGTGCGCCGATCACGTACAGGCGATCACGCACGATCAGCGAATAGCGATAGACCTTCGAGCGGTCGGGCACGATTGCGCTCACGAAGTGGTGCTGCATGCCCGCGACCCAGCCATCCTTCACGTCGACCGGCACCTGGTCCTCGGCCTTGTCGATCTTGAGGCGGCGATAGCGGTTTTCGTGATCGGGCAGGTTCTTGTCGACGGCCCACATGGCCGGGCCACGGAACGCGAAGCTTTCGACCTTGAACATCGAGCGCTCGACCGGCGGATCCGTGCGCATGATTCGCGCGTACGAGTGCGCAAGCCAGGGTGCGTCCGACTGGTTGTCGATCGCGTACTCGAGATTCACCGCGAACATGCTGCGATGGAAGACGAAGGTCTTCGTCACGGTTACGCCGTTGCCATCGGTCCAGGTGAGCGGCACGCGCATCTCGTCCTGGCCGTCCGCGAGCTTGAATTGGCGGGCGGTGCTGGTGAACGTTTCGAGGTGCGTGGGCCGGCGCTCGTCCGCCTTGTCGCCGCTCAGGCCCGACTGCATGACGTAGTTAGTCGTGGCCGAATCGCGGTTGAACAACACGACCGGCGCCGGCTGACCTTTGATCAGCGGATAACCGGGCAGCTCGGCGCGCACCAGCGTGCCGCCCTTGAGGTCGATGTCGACCACCAGCACGTCGGTGAGAACGCGCACGATCCCTGCGGTTTCGAGGACGGGGGCGGCGGCTGCGGCGGCACTCTGCGCGGCCTGCGGCACCGCATCGGCGGTAGCCGGCGGAGTCTTTGATGGTTCCGCCAGTGGGACAGTATCCTCAATCGAGGTCGGCTTTGACTCAACTACGGTGCCATCCGGCAGCGTCGTGCTGGTCACCGCGGTTGGTGCCGGCTTCGGTGCGTAGTCGATCTGCCATTGCGTGTAGTTGACGTAGACGGCGAGAGCGAGAGCCAGCCACAGGAAGATGCGGATGTTATTAGTCATGCGAATGTTTCAGGCAGCGGCCGGGAACCGGATCGAATCCGCCTTCATGGAATGGGTGGCAACGGGAAATGCGTTTGATGGTGAACCAGATGCCGCGTAACGCGCCGTGGGTATCAATGGCTTCCAGCGCGTAATGCGAGCAGGACGGGTAGAAACGACAGCTCGGCCCGAGTAACGGGCTGATGGCGAGCTGGTACCCGCGGATCAGGAATTTCAGGACGAAGCGCATGTACTGGAGACGCGTTGCCAAAGGGTCGCGAGGCTAGCACGCAGTGTTGTCGCCGGTGCTTCAGCCGCGGGAAATTTTGCCGCGACCACGATGTCCACTGACGGGAGCTCGTGCTGGGCGAGACGAAACGTTTCGCGGACCAGGCGCCGCAGGCGATTGCGCTTGACTGCGCTGCCGGCGGTTTTCACGGCGACAGCCAGACCGATGCGGGGAAATCCAAGTCCATTGGGCTTGACGCGCAAACCGAAGAAACGATCGTCAATGCGCTTGCCCGAGGCATACAGGGCATCGAACTGCAGCTTGCTGCGCAGGCGCAGTTCGGCGCCCAGGCGTAGACGATCAGTGGGCGGCATAGCAGCCCGCGCCGCGACGCTTCCGCGTCAGGGAACGATTTTCTTGCGACCCTTGGAACGGCGGCGTGCGAGAACTTTTTTCCCGCCAGTCGTCTTCATGCGGGCGCGGAATCCGGTGGCGCGTTTGCGCTTGATCTTGCTCGGCTGATAAGTGCGTTTCATGATGATCGGCCCGAAGCCGCTGATCTCTCGGAAAAAAGGGCGGGAAGGTTACGCAGCGGGTGCCGCCAGTGTCAACAATCCCCCTCCAGAAAGATATTCGGAACGGCTAGACTCGCTCCCCCTTTTTCCCCACCCCTCCCACCGGACACCCCATCACCCGTGACAGCAGCGACCAGCGAAAGCATGCGGGTGGAGAGCGGACTGTGGTCCCGCTGCGTGCGTGCGCTCGAGGACGAGCTGCCCGGCGAGCATTTCAACATGTGGGTACGGCCACTCCAGGCGGTCGAGAGCAACGGCGCGCTCAAGCTACTCGCGCCGAATCGCTTCGCGGTCGACTGGGTCAATGCCCACTTATTGTCGCGCCTGGGTGAAATCGTGCGGCGCTTCGTCGAAGGCGACGCGCCCATCGTGACCGTGGAAGTCGGCTCGCGTGGACCGGAAGTCGTGCAGGTCCGTGCGCCGGAGACCAATGGCATCGCGCGACCGAAACGCAGCGAAGGCATCGTCGTCGGTGTCCGGCTGAATCCGGATTTCACGTTCAACGGTTTCGTCGAGGGCAAGAGCAACCAGCTCGCGAAAGCCGCGGCAGTGCAGGTCGCCGAGAATCCTGGCCGTGCGTACAACCCGCTGTTCATCTACGGCGGAGTCGGTCTCGGCAAGACACACCTGATGCAAGCGGTCGGTCACGCCATCAAGGCGCGCGATCCCGACGCGCGTATCGCTTACATCCACTCCGAACGATTCGTCAGTGACATGGTGATCGCGCTTCAGCACAACAAGATGAACGAGTTCAAGACCGCGTATCGCTCGCTCGACGCGCTCTTGATCGACGACATCCAGTTCTTCGCGAACAAGGACCGATCGCAGGAAGAATTTTTTCACACGTTCAATGCGCTGCTCGAAGGTCAGCAGCAGGTGATCGTCACGGCGGATCGATATCCGAAGGAAGTCTCGGGACTCGAAGAACGCTTGAAATCCCGCTTCGGATGGGGTTTGACGGTCGCCATCGAACCGCCCGAGCTCGAGACCTGCGTGGCGATTCTCATCGGCAAAGCGCAGGCCGCGAATGTGCAGCTGCCGGAAGAGGTCGCGTTCTTCGTGGCGAAACGCATTCGATCCAACGTGCGCGAACTCGAAGGCGCGTTGAAGCGCGTGATCGCAAACTCGCGTTTCACCGGTCGACCGATCACGCTCGAATTCACCAAGGAAGCGTTGAAAGACCTGCTGACATTGCAGGCGAAATTGATCACTATCGAAAATATTCAAAAGACGGTGGCGGACTACTACAAAGTGCGCGTGGCAGATCTGCTCTCAAAACGCCGTAACCGTTCCATCGCGCGCCCGCGCCAGGTCGCGATGGCGCTCGCGAAAGAATTGACGACGCACAGTCTTCCGGAAATCGGCGACGCATTTGGCGGCCGCGATCACACCACCGTGTTGCATGCCTGCGGTCGCATCCGCGAGTTGCGCGTGGCGGAGCAGCGCGTCGGCGAGGATTATCAAAACCTGTTGAGAACTCTGACCGGATGACTGTGCAGTGCCTGTGGATAGTTTTGTGGACAAAATAGTCCACAGTTCGTGCACAGGGGATGATCAGGGTGTGAGTAACTTCGTCCAGCGAGTGAATGGAAGATAAGGGACTGATTCAAAGAAGCGTTTAAGGGTTATCCCAACAGTCCACAGGCTCTACTGCTGCTACTACTGGCTTTAAATCATTAAGAACAGAAGGCAATCGCATGAAGCTCTCCGCGACCCGCGAGCAAATCCTCGCTCCCCTGCAAAGCGTCATTGGCGTCGTCGAACGTCGGCAAACCATGCCCGTTCTCTCCAATGTGCTGCTCGCGGCCAGAAACAACCGGATCAGCGTGACCGGGACGGATCTCGAGGTGGAACTGGTCGCCTCCGCCGAAGCGAAGGTGGAGCAGCCCGGTGATGTGACGGTTCCGGGGCGCAAATTGCTGGATATCTTCCGGGCACTGCCTGAGAAAACGATGGTAACGGTCGCGACCGACGGCGATCGTGTGTCGATCAAGGGCGGAAAATCGCGCTTTACGCTGTCGTCGTTGCCCGCGGCGGAGTTTCCGGTGGTCGAGGAAATCAACGCCCAGCAGACGTTGACGCTCTCCCAGGGAGACTTCAGACGGCTGATCGACAAGACGCACTTTTCGATGGCCCAGCAGGACGTTCGCTACTATTTGAACGGCCTTCTGCTCGAAACCGATGGCAAGACACTGCGTGCCGTAGCCACCGACGGCCACCGCCTGGCGCTGTGCGAGGCCGAGCTCGAGACCAAGGCCAAGACGAATCAGCAGGTGATCCTGCCGCGCAAGGGTGTTCTTGAGCTCCAGCGCATTTTGGGCGGAGATGGCAACGTGGATCTGGCAATCGGAACCAGTCACGTTCGTGCCCAGATTGGCGATATTCGCTTCACTTCGAAGCTGATTGACGGCCGTTTCCCGGAATATGGCCGCGTGATTCCCGCCAATCCCACCAAGCAGGTCGAGGCAGACCGCGAAGGTCTGCGCCAGGCCCTGCAGCGCACCGCAATTCTCTCAAACGAGAAGTATCGCGGAGTTCGCATCAATTTGAAGTCAGATCTCGTCACGATCCAGGCACATAACCCGGAACAGGAAGAAGCCGAGGATCAAGTGGAGGTCACGTACAAGGGCGATGAGGTCGAAATCGGCTTCAACGTCACGTACCTGCTCGATGCGCTCGCGGCCGTCGATTCCGA
>DATHJZ010000093.1:0-18978 GCA_035286365.1 Steroidobacteraceae bacterium
GCGGGCGTCGCGCGCGATGACCAGGTACGGCCGCGTATCGGACTCGACGGCTTCGGCCAGCGCCAGGCTGCGCGCGGAGCCGTACAGCTGATGCCAGCGCTGGCGCGACTTCGGCGCGGGAATGGGAGGGTGGAGCAAGGACGGCATTGCGGGAGCGCGGCAGCTTACCGGCAGACGTGTGTGCTGCCTATGGCCGTACCGATAATGGAGCCTCGCGCGATCGAGTGTGCGCGAGCGAAGCCGGGCGGCGAGGCCGCCCGGTCGTAGACGTCAGCCGCCGACCACGACGGTATGGATGACCTTGTCGTTCTCGAACACGACCACGAAGTTCGGATAAAACCACTTCGTGATCGGTGGATTCTTGGCGGAGCTGCCGACGGGCCCGCTCTTGTTGGCCGGTGCACCGAACTTCTGTTCGACCACCGACATGGAAAGGCCCCGCTGTGGGGTTTCGACGCCCGTGGGCTTGACGGCGACCTGGCCATCGATGGACAGCGTCTCAGCGAACGCGGGCACCGTGAGGCCCAGGGCCAGCGCAACCACTGACATCTTCATCGTACGAGCAAGCATGGCGTTTCTCCTGACGGCCGGCGACTCGACCGTGGCGGCAATATACCCCCCGCTGTGGCAAAGTCAGCCGCTGTCGCCATGCGCCGACTCCGTCTAACAGCACTTTTGTGAACCCAGTCCGGTTTTTGCGCGAGAATTCGGCCCCGTGCTGAATTCCCTGCCCCTATTCGTCGGCCTGCGCTACGTGCGGGCCCGCTCTCACAAGTTCTTCGTCTCCTTCATCACCTGGGTATCGCTGCTGTGCGTGTGCCTGGGTGTCATGGCGCTGATCGTGGTCCTGTCGGTGATGAACGGGCTGGAAGGGGAGCTGCGCGAGCGCCTGTTGCTGCTGTCGTCGCACGCGCGCATCTACGTGCCCGCCGATTCTCATGCGACCGCCGACTGGAGGGCGCTGGCCGAGCGCGTGCGCCGCGCGCCGAACGTCGTCGGTGCGGCGCCCTTTATCGAGATCGAGGCGCTGGCGCTGCGCAAGCCCGAGATGTTGCCGGTGCGCCTGCGTGGCATCGATCCGGCGCACGAGGGCGAGGTCGAGCGCGTCACCAGGACCGTGGTCCAAGGCAAGCTCGCCGACCTCACGCCGGGCAGCGACCGCGTCATCGTCGGCCACGCGATTGCGCAGATGCTGGCCTTGAGCCTGGGCGATCCGATCACGCTGCTGATTCCGACCGCCGACGCCAGTGGCGCACCGCAGCCGCGCCTGCGCGAATTCACGGTAGCCGGTGTATTCGATGTGGCGGTGCAGGACTACGACAGCGCGCTCATGATCGCCGCGCTCGATGACGTGCGCGCGCTCATGCCCGATCCCGATGCGCGCATGTCGCTGCACGTCAACTTCAGCGACGCGCTCGGCGCGCCGCAATTCTCGGCGGCGCTCGCGCGCCAACTGCCCGCCGGCGTGCAGATCGAGGACTGGACGGTCGAGCACGCCAGCTACTTCCGCGCAATCCGCATCGAAAAGACCATGGTGGCGATCATCCTCATGTTGATCGTCGCGGTGGCGGCGTTCTACCTCGTGGCAATGCTGGCCATGGTGGTCACGGACAAGCGCACCGATATTGCAATTCTTCGCACGCTCGGCACATCGCCGCGGCGCGTGATGGCGGTGTTCCTGATCCAGGGCAGCGTCATCGCCTGGCTCGGTGTTGCGCTCGGTGTGTTGTTCGGCGTGTGGATCGGACACGACGCTGGCGCCGTGGCGGCGTTCTTCGAGCGCCTGTTCCGCTTCGAGATCTTCAACTCGGAGGTGTACGTCTACACGCGCCTGCCGTCCGAGCTGCGGGTCGAGCAGATCCTGTGGATCGCGGGCATCGCGATGGCGATCACGCTGCTCGCCACGATTTACCCGGCGTATCGGGCGTCGCGGATTCCGCCGGCCGACGCGTTGAGATACGAATAGATGGGCTACGAATGGCTCGTCGGCATCCGCTACCTGCGCTCCACGCATCGCAGCGGGTTCGTGTCGTTCGTCGCATCGATGTCGGTGATGGGGCTCGCGCTCGGCGTGGCCGTGTTGATCGTGACGCTGTCGGTGCTCAACGGCTTCGAGACGGAGCTGCGCAGCCGCATGCTGGCGGTGACCTCGCATGCCACCATCACCGGCCTCGAGGGGACGTTTCCCAACTGGCGCGCCGCTCAAACTACCGCCGCCGCCGAGCCCGGCGTCAAGGCCGTCGTGCCGTTCATCGAGTCGCGCGGCCTGCTGGCCAATGGCCAGCGCGTCGCGGGCGCGACGGTGCGTGGCATCCTGCCCGAAGAAGAAGGTCGCGCGGTGGGACTGGGGTCGCGCCTTGCGTCCGGCTCGTTGAACGATCTGCAGGCCGGGAAGTACCGCATGATTCTCGGCGCGGCGCTGGCCGCCGAGCTCGGCGTCAAGGTCGGGCAGAGCGTGGTGTTGATGACGCCCGAGGGCAGCGCGACACCGGCGGGATTTCAGCCGCGCATGCGACGCTTCGTGGTCGCGGGCACATTCGAATCCGGCATGTACGAGTTCGATCGCGGCCTCGCCCTCACGCACATGAGCGATGCCGCCACGCTCTATCGCATGGGCGACAGCGTGACCGGCCTGCGCCTGGCGCTCGACGATCCTTTTCTCGCGCGCAACCTGGTGGTCACCGTGGCGCACGCCATCGATACCAGCGGCGCCGGTTTCTACGTGAGCGACTGGACGCGGGATCACGCGGTTCTGTTCCGCTCCATCGAGCTGACCAAATCCATGATGTTCTTCATCCTGCTGTTGCTGGTGTTCGTGGCCGCCATCAACCTGGTGGCAACCCTGGTGATGATCGTGAAAGAAAAGCAAACCGATATTGCCATCCTGCGAACCATCGGCGCCGCGCCTGCCAACGTGCTGAAGATGTTCCTCATCCAGGGCGCGTTGATCGGCCTGGTGGGCACCGCCGCGGGCGTGGCCCTGGGGTGGGTGCTGTCGATCTATTTCCCCACGATCGTGCAAGGCATCGAAAGCGCCATCGGCACGAAATTCCTCGATGCGAGCGTGTATTCCATGAGCGATCTGCCGAGCGAGGTGCGCATCGGCGACGTACTGCAGGTATCCGGCGTGACCCTGCTGTTGTCTGCGCTCGCGACTATCTACCCCGCGTGGCGCGCCTCGCGCACGTTGCCGGCTGAGGCACTAAGACATGAGTAAGGGACATGACTGATCTGGTACTCGAAGCAGCAGGAGTCAAACGCGCGTTCCGCCAGGGACCGATCGACCTCGAAGTCCTGCAGGGCGTGAATCTGACCGTGCGCGCCGGCGAACGCATCGCCATCATCGGTGCTTCCGGGTCGGGCAAGACCACGCTGCTGCAGATCCTGGGCGGACTCGACCAACCCACCGCAGGGGTCGTACGCATCGCCGGCAGCGACATCCATGCGCTGGCCGAGAAGCCGCGCGGGGAGCTGCGCAACCGCACGTTGGGTTTCATCTACCAGTTCCACCATCTGCTGCCGGAATTCTCGGCGCTCGAAAACGTCGCGATGCCCCTGCTGGTACGGCGCGAACCGAAGGCCGAGGCCGAGCGCCGCGCGCGCGCCATTCTCGAACGCGTGGGCCTGAGCGAACGGCTCATTCACCGTCCGAACGAGTTGTCCGGCGGTGAGCGTCAGCGTGCGGCAGTGGCGCGCGCACTGGTGACCGGTCCGCGCATCGTGCTCGCCGATGAACCGACTGGAAATCTCGACGGGGGCAATGCGGAAGCGGTATTCGCGCTCATGCTCGAGCTCAATCGTGAGCTCGGCACCAGCCTCGTCGTCGTGACGCACGATCGCCGCCTGGCGGCGCGCATGGACCGCGTGCTCGAGCTCGAGCGCGGAAATCTACTCGAAAAGAGTTGATTGTTTGCTGGCGGCGCCGGCGCGCTCGCGGTATCTCTTGCGCACCCGGTAACGCCACAGGATGTCGAGCAGGGCGTAACTGATGAGTCCCACCAGCGTGCCCGTCAATCCACAACCCACGAGAAACGGCTTCCACATGGGGCCGAGTCCGTGCTGCACCCAGTCCCAGCTCATGTTGAATTTGAAGGCGCGCTCGTGCGCGCCCGTGACAATCACGCCGACCTTGTACGCGAGCAGATAGGCCGGAACGATGGTCAGGGGATTCACCGCCACCAGCGCCAGCATGATGGTCGGAATGTTGATGCGGCAGAAGATCGCCACCATCGCCGCGACCGGAATGTGAATGGGCAGCGGTATGAAACATATCGCGAGGCCGGCGCCGAACGCCGGTGTCACCGTGCGCCGCTGCAGCGACCACAGGCGCGGATCGCCGAAAAAACGGCCGAATGGTTTCAACGCCCAGTGCGTGCGCAGCGTTTCGCTGCGCGGCGTGATCTTGCGGAAGAACCCCCGTGGCATCGGCGCGGACTTTAGCACCGGGACCGATCAGGCGTGACCGGCGCGCTGGCATTGTTCGCGGGTGTCCTTGCGGGCCTCTGCGCGGTCGATTTGCCGGGCAAGCCCTGGATGGTGGCTGCGGCATTCGGCAGCGTCTGCATGCTGCTGACGCCTCTGCGCCATTCCACCCGCGGTCGTCTGCTGGCATTCGCCCTGGCCGGCATGTGGCTGGCATTTTTTTCAACCGCCCGGTGGATCGACCTGTGCGTACGGCCACAGGCTGCCGACACGCGCGTGTTGCTCGAGGGGCGTGTGCTCAGCGTACCGGAGCGCGATGGCGCGGAGTTGCGCTTCGATGCGCAAGTGCAGATACGCGCCGGTGCCGGACTGGATCCGCGCACCCGACGCGCGCGACTCGGCTGGCGCGACGCACCGTACGCCCCTCGTGTTGGTGAGCGCTGGCGCTGGATCGTGCGGCTCGAGACTTTCGCGCCCACGCAGAATTTCGTCGGCGCGGACCTGGCGCGCATCGCATTCCGCGATCGCATGCATCTCGCCGGCCGTGTAGTGCCCGCCGCGCTCAACGGTCGTCTCCTACTCGCCGACGCGTCCATCGATGGTGCGCGCGCCCGCGTTGCCGCGCGCATTGCGGACAGCGTGTCCGATCCCGATGCGGCCGCGCTGCTGACGGCACTGGCTGTTGGACTCACGGCGGGCATGAGCACGGATCAGTGGCGCGTGTTCAACGCCACCGGTACCACCCACCTCGTCGCAATCTCGGGTTTGCACGTCACGCTGTTCGCGGTGCTGGCGTTTTTTTGTGCGCGCCGTGCGTGGCGCTGGCTGCCGTTTGCCACGCGTATCGAGCGCGAGCCGTTCGCGTTGGTGTCAGGCATGGGCGCGGCGGGTGTCTACTCGTTGCTGGCTGGCTTCTCGGTGCCGACCCAACGCACCTGGCTCATGCTCGGCGTGTTCTCGCTCGCGCGGCTCACGGCGCGGCATCTCAGTGCTGCGCGCGGTTGGGCGCTGGCACTGATCGCGGTACTGGTGTTCGATCCGTTCGCACCGCTCACCGCGGGCTTCTGGCTGTCGTTCGCGGCCGTGGGCGTCATCCTGCTGCTCGAAACATCCAGCCTGGTGCCGCTGCGGCGCGGCTTCGGCCTGGTGCGTTTGCAGCTGGCAGTGATGCTGGCGCTGGCACCTTTGACCTTTGCGGTCTTCGACTCGGTTTCGCTGGCGGGTTTGTGGGTCAACCTGCTGGCAATCCCGCTGATGTCGTTCGTGCTGGTGCCGCTGGTGTTGCTTGGAGCGGTGACGGCGCTGGTGTGGCCCGGAATCTGTGCGCCGATCTTCGGTGCCGCAGCCACTCTTTATGAATGGTTCTGGCCCGGCCTCGCGTGGGCAGCCGACGCCAACCTGGCGCGCTGGCAGATGACGCCGTCGCCGTGGTGGTTCGTGTTCGGTTTCTGCGGCGCGTTGATCCTGCTCCTGCGCTGGCCATGGCCCCTGCGGCTCACCACTGGTGCGCTGCTGTTGCCACTGCTCGCCGCCCCATCGCGCCTGCCGGAAGAGGGCAGCGCCCGGTTGACAGTGTTCGATACGCGCGGCGCTTCGATCCTGGTTGCCACGCGCGCGCACGTGCTGCTGTTCGACACGGGTGACGGCTGGAACACACACGGCTCGCCCGTGAAGCAACTCGCGCTGCCCGCGTTGTCGGCGCTCGGCCGCCGCCGCGTCGATCTGCTGGTCATCCCGGGTCTCGATGAAGACCGCGCGCAGGGCGCCGCCTTGTTAGCGGACGAGAGCGACCTGGCGCGCATACTCGTCGGGGGCGGCTGGCCGGCGACCTCATTGCCCACGGCCCACTGTCGGGATGCCCGTTTTCGCTGGGACGGTGTGGACTTCGAAACCTTGGTTGCAGGAGCCGGGCGGCGCTACTGCCTGCTGCGAGTTTCGGTGGGCGCGCATCGCGTGTTGCTGGCGGGTGATATCGACGCCGCCGCGGAGCGCGCGCTGCTGCGACGTCTGCCCGCAGGCGCGCTCGCGAGCGATGCGGTGGTCATGAGCCGGCAGGCGAGCTCACTCGCGTCCAGTGCCGAGTGGATAGAGGCAACCGCACCGGGATTGGCAATCGCGACCGGCGGTATCGCCGGATCGGACTCGCGCGCGCAGACGCTTGCGCGCTGGCGCGAGTCCGGCGCCAGGATCGAAGACACGCGCCGCGCTGGCGCGCTGGAGCTCGGCTTGGGGACGAACGGCGTCGAGTTGCGCCAGGTTGCGCGCCGTGCGCGTTACCCGTTTCACTGGCGGCGCACGGAGTCTCGTCCCTTGCAAGGTCCGTCGCAGGGCCCCGAGGAGCGCACAAAGTAACGGCCGGCGGCGCGCTCCGGTATGATCCTCGGCCATGTGGGAACTCGTTCGGGCCGGCGGCCCATTCATGTGGCCGATCATCGCTTGCTCGATCGCGGCCGTTGGCATCCTTCTCGAACGATTGTGGACGCTCCAGCGCAAGCGCGTGCTTCCCCAGGAGCTCATCAAGAAGGTCTCGGACCTGGCCGAAAACAACCAGGTAACGCCGAAGGTCATCGAGGCGCTCGAAAAGAACTCACCGCTCGGCCGGGTACTCGCGGCAGCGCTCGCCAACAGGCACCGTGGTCGCGGAATCATGATGGAGCGCGTGCAGGACACTGGCCGCCACATCGTGCACGAGCTCGAGCGCTTCCTCAATTCGCTCGGCACCATTGCCAGCATCTCGCCCTTGTTAGGGCTGCTGGGAACCGTCGCCGGCATCATTCGCGCGTTCAATGCCGTGATGCTGGGCGGCATGGGCGATCCGAGCAAGCTGGCCGGCGGCATCTCCGAAGCGCTGGTCACCACGGCCGGCGGTCTCGCGGTCGCCATTCCCTCGTTCATCGCGTATCGGTACCTGCGTGGCAAGGTCGAACGCATCGTGATCGAGATGGAGAAGATCGCCGTGACGTTCGCCGATTCACTCGGCGCGGAAGAGCAAGTCGACCAGACCGGGGAAGTGCGCGTCGCATGAAGATGCAGACCCGCCGTCCGAAGGAGGATCCCGAGATCAATCTGATCTCGCTGATCGACATCGCACTGCTGCTGGTGATCTTCTTCATGCTGTCGTCGACCTTCATGCAGGAAGGCCGGATCAAGATCGAATTGCCGCAGGCGAGCCTGGCGCCCACCGGCAAGCAGAAGAGCGATCCGATCGTCGTCACGGTCACCCAGGCGGGTGTTTACCGGGTCAACGATCGCGAACTCATCAACTCCAGCACCGACACGCTGCGCGCGGCCATCCTGGCAGTGGCAGGCGCGGATCGCAGTAAGCCCGTGACCGTGCGCGCCGACGCGCGTTCCACGCATCAGTCGGTGGTCACGGCCATGGATGTGCTCGGCAAGCTCGGTTTCGTGCGCATCAACATTGCGACGGTCGAAGATCCCAAGCCTGCGAAATGAACTGCTTGCAGTGAACCCCTTTCCGTGAGTTCAGCGCCGCCACCACCGGTCGCCGATTCTTCCAAGGTCTATCGCCGGCTCCTCTCCTACGCGCGCCCCCACCTGGGCATGTTCATGCTGGGTGTGCTCGGCATGGCGTTGTTCGCCGCGACCGATACCGCGATGGCCTGGTTCATCCAGAAATTCGTCAAAGGTACGTTTGTCGAACGAGATCCGGAAATACTCTGGCTGATTCCGATCGGCGCGCCGGTATTGTTCCTGCTGCGCGGCATCGGCGATTACATGTCGGTGTATTTCCCCGGCTACGTGGGCCGCCAGGTCATCAAGTCGATTCGCGGCGCGCTGTTCCGCCACTATCTCGATCTGCCGGCGAGTTATTACGATCGCTCCTCCTCGGGCACGCTGTTGTCGCGTCTCACGTTCAACATCGAGCAGGTGGCCGAGGCCACCACGACCTCGATCACCTCGCTGATCCGCGATTCACTGACCATCGTGGGATTGATCGGCTGGCTGTTTCACCTCAACTGGCAGCTCGCGGCGTTCGTGCTGGTGATCGCGCCGCCGATGTCGTGGCTGATCCGCAAGATCACGCGTTCGTTCCGGCGCTACAGCGCCCGCATCCAGGCGTCGATGGGCGACGTCACGCGGGTGGTCAAGGAAGCGCTGGACGGCCATCGCGTGATCAAGGTGTTCAACGCGCAGGAACAGGAAGCGCGCGATTTCGAAAACGTCAACGAACACAACCGGCGCAGCAACATGAAGCTGATCGCCGGGCGCGCCACCAGCAACCCTGTGGTGCAGTTCATCGCGTCGCTCGCGCTCGGCGGAGTGTTGTGGATGGCGCTGCGGCAGGTCGCCGCGGGTACGATGACGGTCGACATCTTCTGGTCCTTCCTCACCGCAATGTTGCTGGTGACCGCGCCGCTGCGCCGCCTGGTGCAGGCGTTCGCGCCCATGCAGCAGGGACTGGCCGCGGGGGCGAGCGTGTTCGAAGTGCTCGACGAGCAGCCCGAGCAATACACCGGCGGCCGTGCGTTGACGCGCCTCACTGGCAGTCTCGAATTTCGCGACGTGAGTTTCGAATACACGAGCGAGAAGGGCGGAGTGCTGCACTCGGTGTCGCTGAGCGTGCCGGCGGGCAGGAACATCGCAATTGTCGGCCGCTCGGGCAGCGGCAAGTCCACTCTGGTCGGCCTCGTGGCACGGTTCTATGACGTCACGTCCGGCGCGGTGCTGGTCGACGGCATCGACGTGCGAGAGTGCAACCTGCGCGATCTGCGGCGCAATGTCGCGCTGGTGAGCCAGGACGTGCTGCTGTTCAACGACTCCATACGCAACAACATCGCGTTCGGCTTCGACTCGCCGGATCCCAAGGCGGTGGAAGCCGCCGCGCGCGCCGCGTACGTGGACGAATTCGCGCAGGAACTGCCGCAGGGCCTCGACACGCCGGTGGGAGATCGCGGCGCATTGCTGTCGGGCGGTCAGCGGCAACGCATTGCGATTGCGCGCGCGCTGCTCAAGGATGCGCCCATACTGATCCTCGACGAGGCCATGTCGGCGCTCGACAACGAATCCGAGCGACGCATCCAGCAGGCGCTGGTCGAGCTTATGCGTAACCGGACCACGCTCGTGATTGCACACCGGCTAACTACCATCGAACATGCCGACGAGATCATCGTGATGGAAGACGGTCGCATCGTCGAGCGTGGCACTCACGCGCAGCTGGTTGCGGGCAGCGGTGCGTACGCCAGCCTCAAGCGCGCGGAGTTCCGCAGTTAACGCGTCGTCCACACTGCGCTCACGCGTCGAGCGCATGTGGTACGGCCCTGCGGGCCCGATCTGGCTCGCGCCGCTTTCTTTCCTGTATGGCGCTATCATGGCGGTGCGCAGCCTGCTGTATCGGCTCGGGCTGCGGCACCGCGTAAAGGTCGGCGTGCCGGTCGTGGTGGTTGGCAACCTGACCGTCGGCGGCACCGGCAAGACGCCGCTGGTTGCCTGGCTCTCGAACAAGCTGTCCGCCGTGGGGTTGCGCGTGGCCATCGTGTCGCGCGGCTATGGCGGGCGCGCGCGCGGAGTAACGCGGGTCACCGTGCACAGCCGCGCCTCGGAAGTCGGCGATGAACCGCTGATGCTGGCGCGGAAGGCACAGGCCACGGTTTTTGTCGGGCGCGACCGGGTCGCCGCGGCGAAACAGGCGGTGGCGGACGGCGCCGACATCGTGATCTGCGACGATGGCCTGCAACACTTGGCGCTCGTGCGCCATTGCGAGATGGTGGTCATCGATGGCCAGCGCGGATTCGGCAACGGCTGCCTGTTGCCGCGCGGGCCGCTGCGCGAGCGTCCGCGCCGTCTGCGGCGCGTGAACGCCGTCATCGTGAACGGTCCGGTCACCGCACCGAAGTTTCAGCTGCCACGGCTGGTCACGCGCACGCAGTTCGCGATGAACATGCGGCCGGGCGATGCCCGTCCGGTGACCGGCGGCGGTTCGCTGCGGTCGCTCGCGAGCTTTCGCGGCAATCGCGTGCATGCGGTGGCCGCGATCGGCAATCCGCAGCGCTTCTTCGACACGTTGCGCGAAGCGGGGCTCACGCTGTACGAGCATCCCATGCCCGACCACCATCCGTTCAAGCCGGGCGATCTCAATTTCGGCGACCACCTGCCGATCCTCATGACCGAGAAAGATGCCGTAAAATGCGCGTCCTTCGCGGACGAGCGCGCCTGGTTTGTGCCGGTCACCGCTGATTTCACCGAGAAAGAGGCGGAAGAGCTGGTCGACCTGGTCCTGGCGCGCGCCAGCGTGTTCAAGACTCTTGGCGAATAGGGCGGTGACATGGACCACAGGTTGTTAGACATTCTCGCCTGCCCGGTGTGCAAGGGCCCGCTCAAGTTCCAGCGCGACGCGCAGGTGCTGGTGTGCCGCGCCGAGCGGCTGGCGTACCCGCTCAAGGAAGGCGTGCCGATGATGCTGGAAGAAGACGCGCGGCAGCTCACCCCCGACGACCCACTGCTGGCGCGCGAATGAGCTATCGCGTTGTCATTCCCGCCCGCTACGATTCCTCCCGCCTGCCGGGCAAGGTCCTGCTGCCGCTCGCCGGCAAACCCATGCTGCAGTGGGTGCACGAACGCGCCCGCAGCGCCCACGCCGCCGAGGTGCTCATCGCCACCGACGACGAGCGCATCGCGATCGCGGCACGCGGGTTCGGCGCCGAAGTGTCGATGACTGCACGCACACATCTTACCGGCAGCGATCGCATCGCCGAGGTCGCGGCGGCGCGCGGCTGGGCGGATGCCGACATCGTGGTGAACGTGCAGGGCGACGAGCCGCTGATTCCGCCGGCGGTCATCGACCAGGTGGCGCAGCTGCTGGCCGCGAACCCACGCGCCGACATCGCCACGCTCGCATCGAAGATCGACGCCATCGCCGACTTCAACGACCCTAACAACGTCAAGGTGGCCTGCGACGGCACCGGCCGCGCGTTGTATTTCTCGCGCGCCGCGATTCCGTGCAATCGCGATGCGGCGACCACGCTGACGCATGCCAGCCTGCGGCACATCGGTATCTACGCCTATCGGGTGTCGGCGCTGCGGCGCCTGGCTGCACTGCCGCCGGGCCGGCTCGAACAGATCGAGAAGCTCGAACAATTGCGCGCGCTGGAAAACGGCATGGAGATCCGCGTGGCGCTGGCGGTCGAGCGGCCGTTGGCGGACGTGAACACCACCGCCGATCTCGAGCGCGCCGAACGCGCACTCAAGGTCCGTCCCTGAGCGTCATGCACGCGAGCCTGTCCGCGCTGCACATCTATCCGGTCAAATCCTGCCGCGGCATCCGGCTTGCCGCGGCGCGGCTCACGCCGACCGGACTCGCCGACGACCGGCACTGGATGCTGGTGCGGCCCGGCGGCCGGTTCGTCACGCAGCGGGAGTTGCCGCGGATGGCGTTGATCGCGACCGCGTTGAGCGAGCGGACGCTCACGCTGGATGCGCCCGGCATGGCACGGCTGGAAGTGGCGCGCCTGCAGAGCGGTGATTCAACGAACGTGACGGTCTGGGGATTCACCGGCCGCGGCATCGACTGCGGGGAGGCAGCCGCGCACTGGTGCACGAGCTTTCTCGGCACGCCGCTGCGCCTCATGCGGTTCGATGCGAGCGCGCCGCGCGAATGCAGCGCCGAATGGACCGGCGAGGTGCGTGCGGTGACCGAGTTCTCCGACGGCTTTCCGATCCTGGTGATCTCGCGCGCGTCGCTTTCGGAATTGAACGCGCGCCTGGCCGTTGGCTTGCCGATGGAACGCTTCCGGCCGAATCTCGTCATCGACGATGTCGGACCGTACGACGAAGATCGCATCCACGAATTGCGCGCCGACGGCATCGCGATTCGCATCGTGAAGCCGTGCACGCGCTGCGTGATCACGACCACCGAACAATCGACGGGTGAGCGCGATGGCGTGGAGCCGCTGGCGACGCTGAAGGGCTACCGGTTCAACGCGCAATTGCGCGGCGTGATGTTCGGGCAGAACGCCATCATCGTGCACGGCGCCGGCGCGACGCTCACCGAAGGGCAGAAGCTAGAGGTGGTGTGGAAGTAGGCGGTGCCGGCCCGGCACCACTACCTTTGCCGCTGCGCGGTGGTCGACGCCAATCCGCCGTGCCGCGCCGGATTGAAGACTTCGACGCGATCGCGCCCCTGGGTTTTCGCGACATACAGCGCGATATCCGCGCGCCGCGCTACCTGGTCGAACAGCACATCGCCCGATTCATAACTCGCGAGCCCCAGGCTCATGGTCACGGCCACATCCTGCTCGTCGACGCGCATGCGCTGATCGCGCAGCGCGCCGCGCAATCTATCGGCTGACTGCCGCGCCTGGTCGAGCGAGCAATCGGGGAACAGCACCAGGAATTCCTCGCCCCCGTAACGCCCAAAAACTTCGCGCGTATGCAAAGACGTGCGCAGCGCCGCGGAGAATCGCTGCAGCAACTGGTCGCCCACCGCGTGACCGAAGCGATCGTTGATCGACTTGAAGTGATCGAGATCGATCAGCCCGATGATGAGCGTGCCCTTCGATTCGCGCGCGCGGGTGAGATACTCGACCGCCTTGCGCACGATGGCACGGCGGTTCAGCAATCCGGTGAGTTCGTCGCGCTCGGCGAGACGGATGAGTTCGGCCCGATGCCGCCGATGAGACAGCAGCGCATATCCCAGGAAGAAGGCGGTCACGAGGCCGGTGAGTCCCGCAATGGCCACCAGCTGGGTGGTGCGCGTCTGGCTGTTGAGCCGTTCTTCCGCGAGCTTCTTGTCTTTCTCGAGCAGAACGATCTTCTGCTTTTCCTGGTCGTTCTCGAACTGCACGCGCAGCTGTGCGACTTCGCGGATGCGATCGAGCGTGCCCTGTTCGCGCATGCGCCGCAGGTATTCGCCCTGGTCGGTGAACGCGGCCGGATAGTTGCCGACCGCGGAATGCGCGCGCGAGCGCAGCTCGTAGAGTTCGGCGATGTCATCGGCCGGCTGCGCGCCGCCGGGCGCGATGGCGCGGTCGAACTGCGAGACGGCTTCGCGCGACCGTCCGAGCGCCAGGAACAGCCGGCCGCGCAGCGCGGCCAGCGTGCGGTAGTCGTTGTCATCCATGCCATTGGTCTGGCTCAGCGTGATTTCCGCCCGATCGCACCAGCTCGCGGCCTGCTTGAGCGCATTGCGTTCGATTTCCACGCCGCACATGCGCATCTGCGACAGACCCGTGCCGACCCGGTCGCCGATTTTGTCGTGGATGCGCAGCGCTTCGGTGGCGGCTAACAAGGCCTCATCGAGCCGGCCCGCGGCTTTGAGGATGGCCGCGCGGCGGTCGAGCGCCGTCGCGAGCCGGATCTGCGCTTTCTGTTCGCGGAAGAAGGCGATGGTCTCGTCGACCAGCGACAGCGCCTGTGGATAGTCGCGCACGCTGAACTGCGCCATCGACAGGCGGCCCGCGGCCACCATGGCTTCTTCCCGACTCGCATGCCGGCGCAGCAGCGCATAGGCGCGCAGCAGGTCGTCGAGAGCCTGGTCCGGATTGCCATCGCGGAAATTGAGCCAGCCGCGATCGCGCAGCACGCATCCCAGCGCCAGGGGCCGGTCGCGAATCGCATCGATCACGCGCGTGAGCTCGACCGACGCGGCGTCGATGCCGCCGACGTTGGTGCTGACCAGCGCGCGCACGGTGCGCATGCGGATCGCGAGGTCGGACAGGTCGCCGGCCGGCAGCAGCGCGAGGCCGGCGTCGGCCTCGGTGATGCTCTGGCGGCTGAAGCCGAGCTGACGCGCGGCATCGGCCGAAATGGCATGCAGCGCCGCGCGTTGCGTCGCCGGCAAGTTGGCCGAAGAAGAAATGGTTCGGGCGAGTTCCGGCAGCGCCGTGGCCGGATCGCGGAAGGCCCGCTCTTCGAGCTCGGCGAGATCCCCGGTTTGAGAGCCCACGCAGGCCGCGTAAACGTCAGGTGCGACGCCGGCCGCCAGCGCCAGGAGCCAGCCCAGGCGCCAAACAATACGCGGCCGGGTCTTGGCGTTGTTCGGGCAAATCACGGCGCGTAGTTTACGCGCCCGGATGCAATCCCGGTCAGCGCTGTTTTACCGAATCCTGTTTTTGAGCGGAAGTTCCGCTCTGCAGAGGCACGGTGAAGAAACCGAACCCCGAGCCATCGGCCACATCCATGCTCACCATCACGCGCAACGCGGCCGGCCCGCCCTCGGAGGCGGTGATCGACAGGTTTTGCCGATACACGCCATCGACGCTGGCTTTTTGAACGGTGAGCGAGGCTGCGTCCATGCGCAGGCCAGTGACCGGTTTGATGCTGACGGTGAGGTGCGTACCAGCCGAGCGCGGAACGGCTGCCAGATGCAGCATCACCGGTTGATTCGGCAGCACCGGGCCGTCGAATTGATAGCGTAAATCGACGGGCACTCCGAGCTTGGCGCTGGCCTTGGCGACGCTCATGCCTTCGAGTGCAGGCTCGAAATTCGCGGTCGGTGTCGGAACTGCCGACGGTTCTTTGGGCGGTGGTGCTTCGGGCGCGGGTTGCGCGGGCGCGGCCGGGGTTTCCGTCGGATTCGCAGAGTCGGTTGGCACCGTTGCCGGCGCGATCGATTCGGCGGGGGCGGGCGGCGGTGCGGGGACGGCCTCGGGCTCCGCCGATTTGCCACAGCCCGCGAGCACCGCGGCTAACAAGACCGCGCCGCCCAGCGCGCGAATCGCAACGTCGAATTTGTGAGTCGTCATGGTCGCTCGCTATTGGGTGATCGTCACGGTGAGGTTGTAATCGCCGGGCGTGCCCAGCGGTTCGCCGTCCGCATCAGTGCAAACGTTGCCGCAGTCGTAGACGTCAAGAAGGTAGTCATTGCCCGCGGCGAGACTCAAGGTCTTCGTCTCCGTGCCGACTACGGGGCTTTCAGCAAAACTGAACGGGCCCCCAATACGGTAGATGAGAAAGTCGGGATCCGCATCCAGTGCGGTGTTGGAGGTCGTGACGGTGATCGTCACAAGACTTGACGTCGGGACGTTGAACCTGACAAAGCGATGATTGCCGAGCGCATTGTAGAAGCCAGCGTCGTTCACGCTGCGGACGATCACTGGACCACCATTGATCGTCGCGATGGCATGCACGGGCAACGCGCCGTTTGACTGGACTGTGTCTGGGACGTGCGTCTCGGTGGAACCGAATGCGTTGATGTTCGCCGTATCGATATTCTGCGCGTTGACCAGCGTATTGATGGCGGTAACCGAGGCGGGGTTGTTGGCCTTGAGGGCCGTTATGAAGCTGAAGATGCTGGTAAGCGCGGGAGTGTTCTTCTGCGCGCCGGTCAGCACGGCCCAAATGGGGGCGAAACCGAGAGACAGCGTGTCGTTTGAATCCTGGGCTGGATCGTAGATATCCCAGAGGATCGACCATACGGACGACTCACTGCACCAGCATCCGTAGTTAGAGCTCGGAGTTCCCGGAGAAGTCGTCGAGGGATTGGTCTCGACATTGAATTCGCTGGTGCGGCCTGTCCCATTCGTATTGAATCCCGTGTCACGCACCAGCGGGTCGTTGAGCACGATGGCCGCGAATGCGTACCCAAAGCCCTCGCCGAAGGCGGTGCGCATATCGAGTTTGTCGCCCAGTGAATGCGCGCCACCGATATTGTCGGCGCGAGAAAAGTTGAACTCGATGTAATGCCCGAATTCGTGCGCGATCACATGTTGGTCGAATTCGTCCGTGTCTTCGGAAAGTTCCGCCGAGAGCACGATGTGTTGTACCGGATCGCTCGTGAAGAACGTATCACCGCCTGAATTGTCGGGAGCCCAATCAAGCACCAGAAGGGGGAAGTTGGCGGTGGGCGCGACCCCAACGATGGTTTGAACTCCTTGATAGATCGTGTCCAGGATCGCAAACGGTGCGGAGGCGCGCGTTCCATTCGGCGTGCCGCTCGAACTGAAACCGGACGGGATTGCGAGATTGCGCGTTCCGCCCGTGGTCGAGTCGAAAATAACGTTATCGGTGTACACATAGAGATCGCCGTTCCAGCCGTCCTGTACTCGGAACCTCCAATTGGGTAGAGCGCCATTGCGCCCCATCTCAGAGGTGACTTCGATGCGAATCTGTTGGCTGTTTGCGACGTTCAGGGTGTACGTACCCGTCGCACTCGTGATTGCACCTGCGATGACCTGTTGGGAGTTCGGGTTGTAAGCCCGCACGACGACGCTGCGGGCCGGCTGCTGCACTTGAGCGCCATAGTTCAACCCACCGCTGCCCGGACTGTTAGGACGGATCGGGATTCGCGCGAACGTGATGGTGCCCGAGATGTTGGTTGTACCCGCGACCGTCGGATTGACGACGACATTGACGGTGTCGGCCGCGCTGACCCCACCGCGATTGTCCGTCACGACCAGCGAGAACGTGAACGTCGTCGCCGCACCCACGGTGGGTGCCACGAACGCGGGTAGCGCGGTGGTCGCGCTGGTGAGATTGACGGCGGCGCCGGCCGTCTGCAGCCACACGTATCCCGCGATCGAGCCGTCGCTGTCGGCACTCGCCGAGCCGTTCAGCGTGACGGTGAATCCCGAGGTCGTCGTCTGGGTGTCACCCGCGTCCGCGTTGGGCAGTACATTGGGGCTGGGATTGACCGTGATGTCCACCGTCGCCGCGGTGCTTGCGGCGAATCGGTTGTCGGTGACGATCAGCGAGAAAGTGAGGATCGTTGTCGCCAGAACCTGCGGCGCGACGAACGTCGGCTGCGCGGTCGCGGCGCCTGACAGGGTGACGGTAGTGCCCGCGGTCTGGCTCCAGGCGTAGCTTGCGATAGTGCCGTCGCCGTCGGCGCTCGCGGTGCCATTGAGCGTTACGGTCGCGCCGCCGCTCACGCTCTGAATAGGCCCGGCGTTCGCCGTCGGCGGGTTGTTGGGCGGCGGATTGTTGCCGCCGCCGCCGCCGCCACCGCCACCACCGCCGCCGCAGGCGACGAAGATCAGGGTTGTGAATAGCGCGAGGGTGAGCTTGGGCGCGAGATGTCGCATGCAGCCTTATACCTACGCACGAGGCGCTTGGGGAAGCCGGCACCTGTTCTAAGCGGCGCCAGCCTGGCGAAACCCGCCAGAAGTGTGCGGACAGTCACGCGGGTCGATACCGCGGGTAGGGGTTTGTGCGCCTCGCCGGATTTCTCACCGCACGGGCGCCGAACAGGCAATATTCGCCTCGCACTGGCAATCGAGCGGCAGGACGCCGCCCACTGAAAAATGAACAATAAAAAGGTCCTGTTTGTCTGCCTGGGAAACATCTGCCGATCGCCCACCGCCGAAGGCGTGCTGCGCGCCATCGCGACGCGCGAGTTTCCCGCGCTTCCCATCTCGATCGATTCGGCCGGCATGGCTAACTACCATGTCGGAGAGCCGCCCGACCGGCGCACCGTGGCGGCGGCGCGCCGGCGCGGTTACGACCTGTCGGCACAGCGCGCGCGTCAGCTGCGTGCCGACGATTTCGAATGCTTTGACTACGTGCTCGCCATGGATCGCGCCAATCTCGCGGAGATCGAACGGCAGCGGCCGGCCGCGGCTGGCGCGCAGCTCGGCTTGTTCCTCGACTACGCGCCCGACAGCGGTTTCGAAGAAGTCCCGGATCCGTACTACGGTGGTGTCGAAGATTTCGAACGCGTGCTCGACCTGTGCGAGGCCGGCGCGCGCGGCCTGCTGCTGAAGCTGGCGAGCGGCTGATAGAGAAAAGGCCCGCGCACCTTGCGGTGCGCGGGCCTCTGCTCGCAGACGCAGGACTGACTACTCGTCGCGGCGCGGGAGCGGCGGAGCATCCGCCGGCGACGATGACCACACCACAAACGGTTTGCTGGGCGGCGGTGGCGGCAGATCGAGCGGCGCCTGCGCAGACTGCTGCTCGCGCGGGGCGCTGTCGCTGCGCTCCGGGCGTTCCTGCGGCACGGACTCGCGCGGCGCCTCGAATCGCTCGACCGGCGCCGACTCGCGCGGCGCGGCGGATTCATATTCGCCTGGCGGGTGACCTTCGCCACGATTGCCGTTGGTCATCTGCGCGTGGAATTCGCGTTCCTCGTCGGAAGCCTCGCGTGCTCCCGCGAAGTTGCCTTCGCCGGATTCGGCACCGCCGTGATTCGGCTGGCCACCCTCGCGATTGCGGCCACCGCCACGACGTCCACGACGACGACCGCGGCGCGGTGGGCGACCCTCGCCTCGCGGCCCGTCTTGCGCCGGTCCGTTGCCATTGCCATTGCCGTTGCCTGCCTCGAAGGCGGGCTGCGCGTCGCTGCCAGCGCCAATGAGAGGAGCTGCGGCAGCGGGTGCCGGAGGAGTTGCGACCACGGGATTCGTGGCCGCCGTGGCCTGGCTATCGCGTGGACGCTCCTCGCGGGGACGCTCGCGATTGCGTTCACGCGACCCTTGGGCGGAGGGCTCGCGCTGCGGATCGCGTTCGCGGTTCTGATCCCGATTTGGTTCGCGCTGCGCCTCGCGCGGCGCAGCACTGTCGCGCGCACCGGGTTCGCGGTGGCGGTCGCGATTGCCATCCTTGCGGTCGCGGTTGCCGTCACGATTGCCATCGCGGTGACCATCCTTGTCGCGATGCCGGCCGTGC
>DATHJZ010000094.1:0-11536 GCA_035286365.1 Steroidobacteraceae bacterium
GAAGAAATCGCCGCGACCATGGATGACCTGCGCGCCGCGAACGTGGACCTGCTGACGCTCGGCCAATACCTGCGTCCGACCAGGCATCACCTCGAAGTGCAGCGCTTCGTGACGCCCGTGCAGTTCGATGAGTATCGCCAATGGGCCCTGGCGAAGGGCTTCCGCGAATGCGTGTCGGGCCCGCTGGTGCGTTCGAGCTATCGCGCCGAGCAGGCGCTGGCCGGCAACAACGCGGGAATCTCGAATAGTGGTGCCGGAAACCCCTTCCCGGCACCACTCGTCAAGTGGTTAGGCAAGGTCGACTACGAACCCACCTGGCGCGAAATGCAGCGCATCACGGACACACGCGACGCGAACACGCCCGACGAAATCTGGCTGCTCGAGCACCCGCCGGTGTTCACGCTCGGCCTGAACGCCGACGCAGGCCACGTGCTCGGGGCCGGCGACATCCCGGTGATCAAGATCGATCGCGGCGGCCAGGTCACCTTCCACGGCCCGGGCCAGCTGGTCGTCTATCCACTCATCGATATCCGCCGCGCCGGACTCGGCGTGCGCGACCTGGTCACCGCCATGGAACGCGCCGTCATCGAATACTGCGCGAGCCTCGGCATCGAAGCCGCCACGAAACCCGGCGCGCCGGGCGTCTATGTCGCGGGCCAGAAGATAGGCAGCGTGGGCATCCGCATCCGCCGCGGCGCGAGCTATCACGGCCTTGCTTTCAACGTGAACATGGATCTCGAGCCCTTCGGGCGTATCAATCCCTGCGGCTATGCCGGCCTGCAGATGACGCAGCTCGCTGCGCTCGGACAGCCGGACGCGAGCGTCGAGGCAACCGGGCGCGCGTTTGCGCCGTTCCTGACCGAAGCGCTGGCACGGCTGCGCGCAAAAAGTTGATCGCTGCGGCAGCGAAGACTGCCGCGAGAAGGAGGGTCCTTGAAGAAACGAGTGACTCGGTTGCTGGCTCCCCTTTGCCTGCTTGCACTCCAGCATCCATTGCAGGCGCAGACGCCTGAGAATCCCGATGAACTGCGCGCCATCGATCTGCGGCCGCAGATCGAAAAAGAGGGGACTGGACTGTCGCCCTTGAGTGGCAAGTGCAACAAGGACGTATTCCGTATCGCCGACGTCGCGTCGGACCCGCTCAAGGTCGAAGTTCTGCGCGCCAGTCTTGCGCAGCAGTTAGGCCTGGCCGGCGACGGCAAGACATTGATGGTCCTCAACTGGTCGATCTACTACAACAAGTACTCGGCACCCGGCGGCGCCAAGCTCGGCGGAATCGGCATCCAGGGCTATGCGCTCCCTGGTTCCAAGGAGAAAAAGGAGAAACGCGGCAGCAAATGCTCGCGCCAGGAATCGGCCGGCGGCTGGTACGAGGGCAGTGAGGTCACGACAACCGCTGCGCCGCTCGTTTCGGAGTTCTCGGGAACCTTCGGTGGCAAGCCATTCAACGTGCGCATCGTTCACTCGCCTCGCCACAAGATCGAGGGAAAGTTCGCAGGTGGTACGGACGACACGCAGGAGTTGCTCGACACCGTGCAGGAAACCGCCGAAGCGCTCGCCATGGCCATCGTTCAATAGCGCGTGCGCTACTTCGCCAAGCTGTCACCCGGCAAGATCGTGCTGTGGTGCTTTCTCATCTGGTATCTCGCGACCGTGATTCATCACTTCGATCCGGCGCCTGCGATCTGGCTGAACGCGCTTGGTATCAGCGCGATCATCGGTCTCGCGCTCTATCTATCCGTGCGTGAACCCGGAAAACCGCCGCCCGATCGCTGGACGATCGTGCGGCTGTTCCTCATGCCCTTCTGCGTGTCGAGCTTCTCGCAGCTCATCAAGGGCAAGGGCTTCGTGCTGGTGTTCCCGCCGGACCTGCACGAGAACGCGATTTCGCTCGCCGCCTGCGCCGTATTCGCAATCGTGGTCCTGGCGATCAAGCGCATCGCCGCGCCGCAGGGTGCCGGCTGAGGAAAGCGGGGAGAATCCGCGCGCTACTTCTGCGCGGGCAATGGCGTCTGCTGGTAGAACACGCCTTTCCAGCCGTCTTCGCGGCAACGGTACAGGGTCGAGACGAAGAACTCCGCGGGTTCTCTGCCGGCCGCTTCGAACGTTGCACGGTACGTCACGAGCCCGGCGTCTTCACCGAGCGCGATCGCGCGGGTGTCTTCGACCTTCGAGCTCTTGAACGTCTTGCCGTCCTTCATGCCCGCGAGGATCTGCTGCTTGTTGAACACGCCGAACGGCGTCACGCCGATGGCATCCTCGGATAGATAGTCGGCGTAAAAAGCCACGTCGCCCTTTTCGGTCGCGCGGATGGCGGCCGACTTGAGCGCCAGCAACACGGCTTCGATCTCGGGAACGGCGTGGCTGGCGTCGGCGGTGGACCCGCGCAGGGCATCCGGAAAATTGCTGAGGTGCGACATGAGCGCTCCTTGAGCACGAGAGGGCGCAAAGTTTACTGCCGCGCGCCGCACGGATCAGCGGCGAAGTCCGACGTTTGTTGTCGGACGATGCACCCGGCACCGACTCTCAGATCAGCATGATCACGCCCTTCGCCTTCTGCAGCGCATTGGCGAGGCCCACGACCTGCTCCTTGCTCTGCGCGGTGATGGTGTACGTGATCGACAGGAAGTGATGCTGATTGCTTTCGCGTTCCTTGATCTGTTCGTCGGTGAGATCGGGCGCATGCTGGCGCACGATCGCGTCGATGTCGGCGCGCGTCATCTCGTCGCGGCGCCCCACGACCTTGATGGGATACGCCAGCGGAAACTTGAGCAGTTCTTCTGCAGGGGGCTCGTCTACCACGGCGACGCCGCAACCTCGCGCTTGTATGCCTGATACGCGTCGAACAACTTGCGCCACACCGGGCCGGGTTTGCCGCTGCCGACGGGCTTGCCGTCGAGCAGCGTCACGGGCTGCACCTCGCGCGTCGCGGCGCCAATGAGGATCTCGTCCGCCCCACGCAGCTCCGCTTCGGCAATGGGCGTCGAGCGCCACTGCACGCCGGCCTTCAGCGCGACTTCTTCGATGACACCGCGCGTGGTGCCGGGCAGCAGCTTCCAGGAATTGGGAGGCGTGCGCAGCTCTCCGCCGATGACCACGTGCACGCTCGCTGCGCTGGCGTCGGTCAACAACCCGTCGCGAATCAGGATGGTCTCCGTCGCATCGGCATCCACGGCGAGCTGGCGCAGCAGCACGTTGGCGAGTATCGACACGGACTTGATGTCGCAACGCGCCCAGCGTGTGTCGACCGCGGTGACCGCCGGCAGACCGTTTTCCTGCCAACCCGCACGCGAGGTCGGCCACGGCGATGCGAACGCGAAGACGGTGCGCGCCACGTCGGGCAATGGTGCATGGTTGCGGCCGAACTCGGCGCCGCGCGTCACCTGGACGTAAATGTAGAGATCTGCGGCGGTGCCGCCGTTGCGCTCGATCAATTCGCGATAGATTTCGCGCCACGCCTCGCGTGCCAGCGGATCGTCCATGCGGATTTCCTTGAGGCTGCGCGTGAGACGGTCGTGGTGTTGCTGGAAGCGGAACGGCCGTCCGCCGTACACCGGGGTGACTTCGTACGCGCCGTCCGAATACAGGAAGCCGCGATCGAGCGGCGAGATTTTGGCGTCCCGCAGTGGTAGAAACTCATCGTTCAGGAAGCAGATCGGCAGCGGCTCACCCATCTATCTACCTCATCCAGAGAGAAATCCCGTCCACCATGCGCGTCCACCAGCCACCTTCCGGCACCGCTGCCTGCGCCACCAGCGGCACGCGCGCAATGATTTCCTTGCCATCGCTGATCGTCAGTTCGCCGAGCGGCTGACCCGCCTTGATGGGAGCCACCACCGGTTCTTTCACCGTGGCAGTGGTGCTGAGCGTTCCGGCCGAACCGCGGCCGATCGTCACCCACACGTCGCGCGCCGGCACCAGCGTGACGCGCTCCGACTCGCCCTTGTACACCTCGGGCTTCAACACCACGTCGCCTGCGCCCTTGACCTTCACGGTTTCGAAAAAGGTGAAGCCGTAATTGAGCAGCGCGGCGCTGGCGTCTTCGCGGGCCTTGAACGATTTCGTCCCGAGCACCACCGAGATCAGGCGCGTATCGCCGCGCTTGGCAGAGGTTGCCAGGCAGTAGCCGGCGCTTTCCGTGTGGCCGGTCTTGATGCCGTCGACCGACGGATCGCGGGCCAACATCCCATTGCGGTTTTGCTGCTTGATGCCGCCGTACTCGAACTCGCGCAGGGAATACCACTTGTATTCTTCCGGGTAGTCGCGGATCAGTATGCGCGACAGCGATGCGATGTCGTGCGCGCTCATGTAGTGAGTCGGTCCCGGCAGCCCGGAGCTGTCGTTGAAGTGCGTGTTCTTGAGGCCGAGCTCGGCCGCGTAGGTGTTCATCATCTGCACGAAGCCGTCTTCGGTGCCGCCTACTTTCTCGGCCAGGGCGATGGTCGCGTCATTGCCCGACTGCACGATCATGCCCTTGACGAGCACGTCGACCGGAATCTGCGTGCCCACCTGTGCGAAGGTGCGCGACCCTTCCGCCTTCCACGCGCGTTCGCTGATGACGACGTTGTCGGAGAGGCTCAGGCGCTTTTCCTTGAGCGCGCGGAACACGACGTAGCCGGTCATGAGCTTGGTGATGCTGGCCGGTTCCATCTGCGCTTCTGCCTTGTCGGCGGCGAGCACGCGGCCGCTCTGGAAGTCGATGAGCACGTAGGCGCGGGCATCGATGGCAGGCGGTTTGGGAACGGGGACCGCGGGATACGCGGTGGAGGAGAAGACACAGACTGCAAGGAACGAAATCAGCCGGGATGACGGCATCGCGCGAGGCTCCGGAACGTAGTCAGGGCCGCGATTGTACGCCGAACCCTCATTATCCTGCGCTTCAGTCGGTCAGCAGGCGCGCGTCGGTAATGCCGAGTTCGCGCAGTCGTTTCATGTTGAGGTCGAATTCCTCGATGCTCGCGAAGGGACCGACGCGCACGCGGTGCAGCGCTTTGTCATTGCGCGGAATCTCGTCCAGGCTCGCGAGCTCGAGGCCCGCGGCCAGCAGGATCTCGACGCGGCGGCGCGCATTTTCGTGGTCGGTGAACACTCCTGCCTGGATGAACATCGCCGGCGCGCCGGGTGACTTCGCGGCGTTGACCACGGTGACCGGCGGCGCGGCCGGTGGCGGCACCGTTCCCGGTGGAAACGCGGAACCCGAACCGGCGACCGCCGGCGCGGTGCCGGGCGCTGTTCCCTGAGAAATGACGCGCACTTCGACCGGCGCTGTGCCCTGCAGCAGCATGTCGAGCTTGGCCGCTGCGGTGTAGGACAAGTCGATGATGCGATCGCCAACGAAAGGTCCGCGATCGTTGATGCGCACGATGACCTTCTTGCCGTTGCGCAGGTTCGTCACCTCCGCATAAGCCGGCAGCGGCAGCGTCTTGTGCGCAGCCGTCATCGCGTACATGTCGTATGGCTCACCCATCGAAGTCGACGCGGCATGAAAGCCGGGGCCATACCACGACGCCGTGCCGCGCTCGACCCAGCCCGCGGATGACGCCATGACGTAATAACGCTTGCCGAACACTTCGTAGAACGGCGGGTTGCCGCGCGTGCCGCGCGGCTCAGCGCGCGGCACTGCGTCGGGAATGTTGAGCACGTCGGGCGGCACGGCCGGCACAGTCGAGCCCGAGGGAATGCTGGCGCGAGGTTTTTCCGGCTGGCGGCGCGCGAGACTGCAACCGCTGAGCGCGAGCGCAACGCACACGAGGACGAGGGCTGTCCGCATCAACGTGCGGCGGTTTCGGCGGCCGGCGGCTGCGCGGCGAGCTTGGTCGTCTTGTCAGCGGCCGGCGGATTCGCAGCAGCGGCCCTTCCTGCGATCGTGGTCGCCAGGTCGTGCACCGCCATCGCGTAGCGAATGCTGCGGTTGTACCGCGTGATCACTTCGAAATTCTTGAAGCCGACGCGATACGAAGGCCCCGCCTGCTGTTCGGCCGGTACCAGCAGCACCGCCGTGGTTTCCGCCTGGGCCGCGTTGTCGAAATCCACACCCTTGGATTTGAGGCCAGCGATGGTCTCATTCAGCGACAAGTTGCCGGGATCGGCGGTGACCGGCGCATCGGGCTGCAGCACCGCATCGCTCAACACCGGGCCGTCGGCCACCCAGCCATGCGCCTTGAAGTAGTTAGCGACGCTGGCGATAATGTCGTCCCAGTCGGCGAACAGGTTGCGCTGCTGGTCGTCGCTGCCATCGACCGCGTATCGCCGGTAACTCGACGGCATGAACTGGCCCGCGCCCATCGCGCCCGCGTACGAACCGAGCGCTGTCAGCGGGTCGACCTGCTCCTCGCGCGACAACGCGATGAATTGGGCCAGCTCATCAGTGAAGAACGTCGAGCGCGGTGGATAGTCGAAGGCGAGGGTGGCGAGCGCATCGAGCACGCGGTACTTGCCGGTGATCCGGCCGTAAAACGTCTCCACGCCGATGATGGCCACCACGTACTCGGGCGCGACGCCCGTGTCCTTGTGCGCCTTCTCGAGCCGCGCGCGGTGCTCGATCATGAACTGTGCACCTTCGGTGATGCGTTGCTCGGTCATGAATCGCGCGCGGTACTCGTACCAGGGCGAGACTTTCTCGGCGGGCTTGCTGATCAGCTCGATGATCTTCGGCTGCGGCTCGGCCTTGGCGAGCAGGCGATACACATCGAGCGGTGCCATTTTCTGCGCGGCCGCGGTCTTCTCCACGAAGGCCTGGATCTCGGGGCGATCGAGATCGAAACGGGTGCGACCGACGAACGAGCCGTCCGCCAGCGCGGAACCCGAACAAAGAAGGATGATTGCTGTCAGTGCAGGCGCATTGCGCATCACGAGGCGACGAGCTTCCGATGCGAGTAGAGGGACATGAGGATACCGAAGCTCGCCAGCAGGGTCACCATCGATGTGCCGCCGTAACTGACCAGTGGTAGCGGAACGCCGACAACCGGTAACAAACCGCTGACCATGCCCGCATTGATGAACACGTAGACGAAGAACGTCAGCGCGATGCTGCCCGCGAGCAGGCGCGCGAAGGTGTCCTGCGTCTCGACGGCGAGATACAGCGCGCGTGCGACGACGAACAGGTACAGCAGCAACAGGATCGTCGCGCCCAGAAACCCCAGCTCCTCGCCCACCATCGCGAAGATGAAGTCGGTGGTGCGTTCGGGCAGGAACTCTAGCTGCCCCTGCGAGCCGTTCAGCAGACCCTTGCCGAAAACCCCGCCCGAGCCGATGGCGATCTGCGACTGGATGATGTGATAACCCGCGCCGAGCTTGTCGGCCTCGGGATCGAAGAGCATGAAGACGCGCTGCTTCTGGTATTCGTACAACACGTATTCCCAGGCCAGCCAGGCAGCGGTCGCGCCTGCGGCGGCCAGCGCGAAGATCACGCGGAACTGCAGGCCCGCCATGATCACGACCATCAGGCCGCCGATTAGGATCAGGCCGCCGGTGCCGAGGTCGGGCTGCAGGATCGTCAGGCCCGTGGGCACCATGATGATGATCGCCAGCGTCACGAGCGAGCCGAAGCTCGGCGGCAGCGGGCGATCGTGCAACCACCACGCACAGGTCATCGGCACCGCGAGTTTCATGATCTCGGAAGGCTGGAAGCGGAAGAAGCCCAGGCTCAGCCAGCGCTGCGCACCCTTGCCGATGTGGCCGGTGATGTCCACAACGATGAGCAGCACCACGCCGATGATGAACAGGAAGGGAGCGAGCCGCCGCAGGAAGGCCGGCTTCACCTGCGCGAGCACGCACATCGCGGTGCCGCCGAGCGCGGCGCGCACGGCGGCGTCCGCCACGCGGTTCCAGCTCTGGCCCGACGCGCTGTACAGCACGACGAAGCCGTAGAGCGTGATCAGCCCGAGGCCGACCAGCAGCGGTCCGTCGAGTTTCAGCGCGCCGAGGATGCGCCCCGCCGCCGTGAAGGTGCGCTGGCTGCGCGAACCCGTTTCAATCGGTTCGTAAATTCCCATCACTCGTCTCCTGACGCGGCTGGCGGCTCCGTCGAGCCGTCGGCCTTGATGACCACGATGATTTTTCGGTAAATCATGAGGTCAGTCCTCCGCCTCGGTGTGCGGGGCGTCCTCTTTCGGAGGAGCCGCGGCAGCCGCGGCTGCGCCCTTGCCCGGAATGATGGGTCCGTAGCCCGGGCCCGGTGTCAGCGGCACCGTGCCCGGTGGCAACGGCACTTTGAGCTGGCCGTTGGCATCGAGCAGGTACGTGTCCATCACATTGCGCGCGATCGGCGAGGCGATCGACGAACCGAAGCCGCCGTTCTCCACGATCACCGCGACGGCGATGCGCGGATGCTCGGCCGGCGCGAACGCGATGAACCACGAGTGGTCGCGCAAGCGATCGGACACGGTCTTCTGGTTGTCGAGGCTCTGGTTGCGCGCGACCGTGAACACCTGCGCGGTGCCGGTCTTGCCGGCAATCGTGTAGGTCATGTTCTTGCCAGCGAACGCCGCGGCAGTGCCGTAGCGGAGTGTGCCGGCCATGCCTTCCGTGACGATCTGCCACTGCTCGGCGCTGACGTTCTTGATCTCTTCGTTCTTCACGGCCGGAATGCGCTTCACTTCACCCGTGGCCGGATTGCGCACGCCAATCACGAGGCGCGGCTTATAAGACTTGCCGCGATTCGCGATGATCGACGTGTAGTGTGCGAGCTGCAGCGGCGTGACGAGGAAGTAGCCCTGGCCGACCCCGAAGTTCACCGTTTCGCCAGGAAACCAGACCTGGTCCGCGGGACGCTTGAATGTCTTGCGCTTCCATTCCTTCGACGGCAGCAGGCCCGGTTTCTCGCCGCCGATGTCGATACCGGTGAGGCTGCCGAAGCCGAGCGGCGCGAGAAACTCGGCGATGTGATCCACGCCGATGTCGCTGGCGAGACCGTAGAAGTACACGTCGCAGGACTTGGCGATGGCATGGCGCAGGTCCATCGCGCCATGACGGCCGGTTCGCCCTTCGCGGAAGGCGAGGCTGCTGCCGGGCAGGCGCCAGATGCCCGGGCAGAACTTCGTCGCGTTGGGCTCGACGTCGTGGTACACGAGCCCCGCGAGCGCAAGCCCCGGCTTGATGGTAGAGCCCGACGGATATTGCCCGCGCAACGCGCGATTGAGCAGCGGCACGTCGATGTTGTCGCGCAGCGCGCCGTACTCCGCGCGCGTGAGGCCGCGCGTGAACGGATTGGGGTCGAAGCCCGGCGTCGATACGAGCGCGACGACGTCGCCGTTTTCCGGATCGATCGCCACGACGGCGCCGCGCCGGCCGATGAGGCCCTGTTCCGCGACGAGCTCCGTCGGCAGATCGATGCTGGTGACGACGTCGCGGCCGGGCAGGGGATTGAGCTCCTGCAGTTCCGGCGTGAGCGCGCCTTGCCGCTGGACCGAGCGGCCCGCCGCATTGACGAGGATCTGCCGCGAGCCGTCGCTGCCGTGCAGCTCCTTCTCATAGGAGGCCTCGATGCCGAGCTTGCCGATCAGCGTGGTGCCGGCGTATTTCGACAGCTGGCCTTCCTTCTCGAGACTCTTCACATCGCTTTCGCTGATGGCCGAGACGTAACCCAACGCATGGACGGCGTGCTCGCCATGCGGGTAGAAGCGCGTGAGGCGCGTGGCAATGTCCACGCCGGGGAATTCGAAGCGGTGTACCGCGAAGCGCGCGATTTCCTCGTCGGTGAGACGCAGGCGGATCGGGACGCCTTCGAAGCTGCGACGCGAACGCACCAGCCGCGCGGTTTCCTCCAGATCGTCCGCGGGCAACACGCCGATCTCGATCAGGCGCGCGAGCGTCGCGTCCACGTCGGGCACCCGTTCCCGCACTAGCTCGAGCTGGAACGCGGGGCGGTTCTCGGCGAGCACCGCGAGATTGCGATCGAGGATGAGGCCGCGCTGCGCGGGCAACGGCTCGACGCGCACGCGGTTGCCCTGGGAGAGCTCGGCGTAATAGTCGTAACGCATCACCTGCAGGACCACCAGCCGGCCGATCAGCACCAGCGTGAGGCCCACGATGATGAAAGTGGCAACCATCGCGCGCCGTTCGAACAAACGCTGCTCACCCCAATGATCCTTGATGCAAACTGTGCCCATAGAGATGCCAACCCCGCCTAACTACGCGAGTGCGTGCGGCCCAGCAGCAGCGCGACGAACGGCCACAACATGGCGCCGATCATGGGCTGGATCCAGCGCCACGGCGTCGCGATCGCGTGTCCGCTCCATCCCTGGATGCCCCAGACGATGAATTCGTTGAGCGTCAGCACCGCGAACACGAACAACGATTGCTGGACCAGCGTCTGGTTGCGCAAGCGCTGGTGCAGGCTCATCGCGATGTACGCCACGGTGATGCAGGCCAGCGCGTTCTGGCCGAGCACGTTGGCCTTGAACACGTCGAACGCGAGGCCCGCGATGAACGGCGCGAAGATCCCGCCGGCGTGCGGCGCGAAGATGCTCCAGTAGATGACGACCAGCGCGATGAACGACGGGCGCACCACCATGATCCAGTCCGGCAAAGGCAGCGTCTGCAGGATCAGGCCGATCAGCAGCGTGAAAGTGACGGCCCAGCGAGGCTCACCGCGCGACATGTTCATGTGGCCGGTGCCTCGGGAGTCGGCGTGACGGGTGCCGGAGTTTCAGGGGACGCATCAGGATTCGGAGTTTCGACCGGAGTTTCGGCCGGCGCCTCGACCGGCGCCTCGACGGGTTTTGGCAGCACCGGCTTCGGCCTGGGTTTCGGTTTCGCCGCGGCCGGTTTCGCAGCCTCCACGGGAGTCGCTGCGACGGCGAGCGCCTCGGCGCTGGCCGGCGCCGCCGGATGGCCCGGACGACCCCAGATGAACAGCACTTCGCGATCGGCGTCGATGTGCGCCAGCGGGACCGCGTGGATCTGCGCCAGCGGCTGCGCCGGATCGCGCTCGACCCGCGTCACGCGCGCCACCGGCAGGCCGTAGGGAAAAACGCGGCCGAGACCGGAGGTGACCAGGACGTCGCCGATTTTCACGTCGTAGTTCTGCGGCACGTACGGTAGTTCGAGCGAGGTGCTGCGGCCGGTGCCGAGCGCGATGGTGCGCACGCCGGAGCGCAGCACCTGCACGGGCAACGCATGCTCCGCGTCGGTGATCAGGATGATTTCGGAGCTGAACGGCCCCATGCGGAACACCTGGCCGATGACGCCGTCGCCGGTGATCACGGGCTGCGAGCGGTACACGCCCGAGCTGCCGCCGCGATTGACCAGCAGGCGCTGGCGCAGTGTCGAGGTCTCGACGTTGATCACCTCGCCGACGAGGCGCTTCTCGATGACCTCGGGAAGCATTCCGTTGAGGCCGCGCAGCGTCGCGTTTTCGGTTTGCAGCGCCGCCTGGCGCATGGTGATGAGCCGCTGGTCGCGCAATTCGTTGCGCAGCGCGTCCACTTCCTTCTGCAGCGTCTCGCGGGTCGAGAAACTCTCCTGCAGCCAGCGCCATGCGGCCGAAGGCGAGTTGACGGCGAGTTGCAGTGGATAGACCGCGGCCTGCAGGCCA
>DATHJZ010000095.1:0-2559 GCA_035286365.1 Steroidobacteraceae bacterium
CGCCGCCCTGCGCAACACCGCCGGCCGGCGCCTGCTCATCGTCGACACCTGCCAGGCGCGGCAGATCTTCGGCACCGTGCAGGATTTCTCGCTCATGAAGCGCTCCGCATCTTCGCGCGTGGCGTTCATCCTCGCGTCCAAGGGCGACGAGGAATCGCAGGAGTACGAGCCGGGCCGGCATGGCCTGTTCACCTACGGACTGATCGAGGGGCTCAAGCCGGCGGGCGATCTCGACCGCAACGGCGTGGTGACCGTCGATGAGTGGTTTGTCCATGCCGCGCGCACCGTCGACCAGTTACGCGACCGGCGTATCGGCCCGCAAACGCCGCAGTTCATCGCGCCGCCCTCATTGCGAGCCCTGCGCGTGCTCGACCTGGCCAAAAAATAGGGGCAGCCCTGTCCATTGGGGCCTGTGCGGCGCGTATTCCTCAATAAGGAGTACGCCAACCATGATTCTCAAGTCCTTCGCATCCACCCTGTTTTTCGGCCTGTTGCTCGCGAGCCCCGCGTTCGCGCAGATCGATCAGTACCTGCCGCCCCAGGGCGGCGAGGGCGGCGGACGGTTCGTCGGCCGCTGCGCCGGCGGCGACATCCTCACGGGTTTCGAGCTGCGCACCGGCAACGACGTCGATGCGATTCGCCCCATCTGCGTGTCCGCGTACGCGCCCGACATCATTGGACCGCGGCACGCGTTCTCGAACAGCTTTGGCGGCAGCGGCGGCGGTTCGCTGACGCTGCTGTGCCCGGACAATGCTCCCGCGATCGCCGGCCTCGAGATCAAGTACGAGGGCGAGGACACGATCATCGTGAACAACGTCCGGCTGTACTGCAGTATCGCCAGGCCGAATCAGCCGCTCACTAACTACCCGACGGCCATGTTCGATGGCAAAGAGATCCATCACACCGAAGCGGGACCGCTCACCGGCTACGACCCGGTGTTCCTGTACGGCGGAATGCAGACCTGCCCGGCGGGCCTCGTGCCGGTCGGCATTCACGGTCGCTCCGGCATCTGGGTCGATGCCGTGGGTCTCATCTGCGGCCGGCTGTATTTGGATGCGTCGAAGCTTCCGCCGGCGCCGCCCGTCAAGTCGCTCGGCCGCGTGAATACCGGGGCGCCGCCACGGCCGCCGAAGCCGATCTGCGAGGCCGCCCGCGATGCCCGCGCGCGCAACTCGCCCGCTGCGCCGAATCTCGAGAAGCAGTGCCAGGCCATGCAGCAACAGCCGGTCAAGTCGTTAGGCCGTGTGAATACGGGTTCGCCGCCGCCGCCGTCGCGTTCGATCTGCGACTCCGCGCGTGACGCGCTGGCGCGCAAATCGCCGGCCGCCCCGAATCTCGTGAACCAGTGTCGCGCAGCCGGTGGCAATGCCACTGCTGTCGCGACCAACGCGGAACTCGATTCGGTCAGCGCGCGCGGCGAAGCGATCGCGGCCAACGACGAATTGGCGGCGATGCTGCGCGCGCGCCTGTCCGACGAACAGGCGCGGCGCGGGTTCTTCATCGGCATGGGAGTCTGGGAAGGCAACACCGCGCCCGGTCCCGGCAAGCAGCGCTTTCACGATGCCCTGACTACCGCCGAGCAGCGCGGCTTCGACGCCGCGGCCGCATACTCCTTGCCGCACAACAAGTACGTCGCGCTCGTGGGTGTCGGCGGAACGATCGCAGCCGCGGATACCGAACTCGCCGCATCACGGTCGTCGCTGCAAGAAGACGGCTTCTACTGGCTAGGCTTCGACATCGCGAGCGGCTTGTTTGGCGATCCGGCGGCGGGCGCGGAGGGGACCAAGACAATGGGCGCCGGCCCGGTCGCCATTCGCGATTCACTGAGCGCCAACCAGCAGCGCGGGTTCGACGCCTCCATGGCGATGCATCTCGCGCGGACCTACGAGTGAAACGCCGCTTCCTCGCGCTGACCATGCTGCTCGGCCTGGCGCTGGCGGGCCCGGCATTCGCGCAGGCCGATCAGCTTCTGCCGGTGCTGGGTGGCGCCGGTGGTGGCCGCTTCTACGCGCGCTGCGCGAACGGCGACATCCTGAACGGCTTCGAGGTGCGCGTCGGAGACGACGTCGATTCGATTCGCCCGATCTGCGTGACAGCCTACGCGCCTAATATCATCGGGCCGCGCCACGCGTTCACCAACCGGTTCGGCGGCGATGGCGGCACCGCCGAGCAGCTCGTGTGCCCGGATTCCGCGCCCGCTATTGCCGGCCTTGGCCTCAAATGGGAAGGGCAGGTGACGATCATCGTGAACACCATCCACCTGTATTGCAGCGTGGCCGTGCCGAACCAGCCCATGACTCCCAATCCGACCGCGGCTTTCGACGGCCGGGAAATCCGCATGTCTGACGGCAGCATCGTTCACGTCAGGCAATTCGTGACCTTGTTCGAGGGAGTCCAGACCTGCGCACCAGGCCTCGTGCCCGTGGGAATCACCGGGCGATCCGGGAAATGGCTCGACGCCTTCGGCTTGATCTGCGGCGCGCTGCGTCTGGATGCCTCCAAACTACCGCCGCCGCCGGTGAAGTCGATCGGACGAGTCAACCGCGGGTCTACGCCGCA
>DATHJZ010000096.1:0-3250 GCA_035286365.1 Steroidobacteraceae bacterium
GCGACCGGCGTCTCGGGCTGCGGGAATGCTGGCCGGTTCCGGAACGAGCCAGATCGCAGGAACACGGCAACCACGCGGTCTGGGTAGAGAGTCGTCATCACGTCCGACCAGATGCCGCCGCCCGAGTGTCCCCACAACGCCCAGGGCACCGTCGCGAGCTCCGGGTGATTCGCCTGCGCCGACAACTCATCGAGTGCTCTGAGGAAGGTCCTATTCGAGCCCCGCCGCGGATCGAACCAGAGCTCGGAGCCACCGGGAGACGCGTCGGTTGCGTCCGTCAGCACGTGATAGGAAGGACCGAGCAAGGCGCAGTCCCATTTCTTCGCCAGCGCCTGCCAGTGCAAATCGTACGCAGCCGTGGCTCCGTGCTCGGCCGCGTTTATTCCCGCGCCGTGTTGATGAACGATCACACAGCGGAATCGGGTGACGTCGTCGGGGACCCACATGGTGTAGGTGACGCCAATCTGCAATTCGTTGGTTGCGGTCGACGGCGGGTAGCTGACCTGCAGGTGTCTTCCCGCTCCGTAAATTGCCTGACTCAGGAAACACAGACCTACTGTCAACACCAGCGCGCGCGCGTCGAGCTTCATCCGTCCCCCTATCTACCTAAATCGCCAGTTGTTTTACTTGCGGCGACTTTTTCGCGCACCGCGCTCACGGTCTGATCCAAGGCTGAGCGCGCTCGACACTTCCGCGGCCGCGGAACGCAGTCTTTCAAGGGAATCCGCCATTCCGATTTTGGGTCGCTCGCGTTTCAAGAAGGGTACGGTGATGGTCGCAACGGCGATATCACCCTGGCTTATCGGCGCCGACAGATCGATGACGCCAGCGACCAGGTGGCTTGGTACCTGCGCGTAGCCCTTTGCGTGCGTCTGCGCCACGCGCTTCAGCAGACCCGCGCGCCCAAATTTGATGCCGCTGGCCTCTGCCAGGTCCAGCCAGCGTTCACGCACGTCGTCCGGCTGAAAAGCCAACAAGACCAGGCCCGAAGTGGAGTCGACCAACGGGCGGCGGTGACCCACGCGAACTACAAAGCCCAGATCTCCGGGTGCATCGACGCGAGCGATGACAACGATGTGCTCTTCTGATGCCACGACCAGATGGCAGGGCTGCCAGATCTCGTCCGCCAGGCGATGCATGACCGGCAATGCCATCTCGACGATGCCCTTGACGGGTGGCCGCTCCATGCCGAGCATGAAAAGCTTGTTAGTGAGCACGTAGCCGTCGCCAGCACCGTTGCGCGAGATATAGCTGCGGAGCTCCAGCACCTGGAGCATCCGGAAGATCTCGCCGCGCGAACGGCCCGCCTTATCAGAGATCTCCGACATGGTCATTGGCATGACCGTTTTCGCGAGGATCTCGAGAATATCGAGGCCCTTGTCCAGCGCGGGGGCACTGTAAGTTGGCTTGCTGTCCATGTACGCATCTTCTATCCACTAATGAACAGCAGCATCGGGTTTGCAGCGCTACGCGTCAATAGACCGCGTGCCGTGATCAGTGCTCGGTTCCAAGCTCCAGCGCAACGACGCGGTCCCACTCGTTCGGCTGGCGCGGCTTGAGATCCAGTTCCACGCCGCCTTTGACTTTCCGCATCGTGAGCGGCTTGCCATCGACCAGCGATGTCGCGCGTCGGATCGGTTGGGCGATCGGAACGAAGAGCCGATCGTCCGGGCAGTCCAACACATGAACGTAGACGACCCCTTCGCTCTGCGTCGTCACGCCCCAGGGACGCGGGGGCACCGGCCCGGCCCGCGTGCCATATACGCTTCTCCCATATACGTTCAGCCATGCACCGATCTCATCCAGAATATGCAGGCTCTCAGGCTGGAGACGGCCGTCTGGCATCGGACCGGTGTTCAGCACCAGAGTCGCCCCGCGGCCGGCCGCATTGACCAACGTACGGATCAATGTTTCGACCGACTTGAACTTGTCATCCGTCAGGCTGAATCCCCAGCTCTGATTCATCGTCTCGGCCATTTCGATCGGCAAGGCGCCTATGCCGGCGCGATTGAACCCCTTGGTGTTTTGTCCCGGCAAATCCTGCTCGAATGTCTGGACGTCTTCGCCTGGAAATGGCGCCTGATGATGATTGTTGATGATGAGAGTAGCGGGTTGCAGAGAATGCAGCGTTCGGTACGTCCGCGCGAGCTGCCACTGGTCACGCAGTGACGTGCGTTCCTGATCCCACCAACCATCCAGCCAGACACCGCCGATCGCTCCGTAGTTCGTGAAGAGCTCGGTGAGTTGCTTATCCTGGTAACTGAGATAGGTCTGCCAATTGCCGCTTTCGGCCCGCCCGGTGAAATGTCCGGTTGCGCCTCGCGGGAAGTAGTCAGGGCTGTGCCAGTCGAGCTGCGAGTAATAGAAGAAGAGTTTGATGCCGTGTTTGCGGCAGGCCTCCGCCAGTTCCCTGATCGGGTCGCGCTTGAACGGCGTAGCGTCCACGATGTTGTAAGGTGAAACCTTGCTGTGGAACATCGCAAAGCCGTCGTGATGCTTGGTAGTGATGATGAGGTATCGGGCGCCAGCTTTCTTGAAGGCGCTGACCCACGCGTCTGCATCGAACTGCACTGGATTGAAGAACTGCGCGAGCCGCTCATACTTCGCGGCTGGTATCTTCAGATCGTTCATGATCCATTCCGGCAGGCCGGATGTGCCCACGCCGCCAAGCTCGCTGTAGAGACCCCAGTGGACGAAGATTCCAAACTTCGCATCCTGAAACCAGCGCCTCGCAGCGAGATTGCTTTCGCTCGGTACGTACGCGCCTTGCGCGTCCGCCACGACAGCAGCTGGCTCACTTTGGCCTTCGGCGCGACATGAACTGCCGATGAGCAGTGATAGGCAAACTACCGAAGCAATGCTGTGTGACATTGGCCGCTACTCTCCACGAATCGCTTGCCGCAGCGCCGCCATCTGGCGCCGGGCCGCTTGACCTATGCTGCCGTCCTGGTAGATGCCCAGGTTGATGGTCACGGCAGCCTCCTTCTCGGCATTCTTCTTGACGAAGTCGATCAGCGACTCATCTGAAAAGCGCAAGGTCTCCATCTCAGCGTCCGGAAGGGAGTGCACCCACGGGGCGTCTGCGAACAGAAGGAAATGACTCTGCAGTCCGATCGCAGCGCCGGATGCAGCGTAGCGGCTCGCCGCAGGCCGGACGATGTCGCCCACTTCGCCGGCCCAGTAATCCTGCCACGGAGTCTCGATTGGGTAGACCCATGAGTTGAAGGCAACAAGTCGCGCGGGGTTGCCC
>DATHJZ010000097.1:0-23687 GCA_035286365.1 Steroidobacteraceae bacterium
GCCGGTCGAACAATTCGGCAGCTTCGTCGCCGGCATACCCGCGCCGCTCGGGATCGGCAAGGTAACGCTCGATGACGGCACCGAGGTCAGCGGCTTCGTGTGCGAGTCGTTGGGCGTGGCGGGCGCCACCGACATCAGCGCACTCGGCGGTTGGCGGCAGTACCTGGCCAGCCGGCGATGAGCCGCGCGAATGCCTCATTCCGCCGTTGGCCGCGCGACTTCCTTCGATCCGGGTGGGCAATAGCCCTGCGTGTATGAAGCGCCACCGGATGAGTCCTGGCACTTCAGGATCTTGTTGGCCTTCTCGGCTTTCTCTTTGTCGGCCGCTTCCTGGGAAGTCCGATCGTCTGCAGGGGCTTCGGCCGCTCGCTGCCCCTGCGCAATCTCGGCGGCGCGAATTCGCTCGTCGTACGAGGCGTTGCGTGCCGCCTCGAGGCTCACCGCTTCCCGCGCTGCGCGGATCCGCTCGTCCTGGCGCTGCTGCGCGAGCCGTGCGTCATCGCGCCGGGCACGCTGCAGCTGCGCTTCGCGCTCGGCGCTCACGCGGTTGGCAGCCCACGAATCGCGCGGGCTCTCATTCCTGGTTCTCTGGCGCCGGCGATCACGAAAATCGCGAGTCCAATCGCGCCCAGCAAGAGCAGTGCACCGAGCGTCCAGCCGATGAAGCTCGTCCCCAGCGCGAGCCAGCGCGCCCAGGTAAGTTGTTTGAGCAAGCCGACTCCGATGGCGCCTACACCCAGGCTCAGCAGCGACGACTGCAGCTGATCGCCGCGCCCGAAGTAAGGCAATCCAACCATCGACAGCAGGGCAAGAGCGGCCTGCCCGATGTACAGCCAGCCGGCGACTTTGACTATCACGACACTTCCCGCGAGACATACGATGGTAGCTTGGGACCGGCGCCGGGCAGCTAGCTACATTCGTGTCGCGGGTCACATTCCGGTGCGGATTCACGCGCCGCTTCTGTCAATTGCTTACGGTTACCACGATCGGTTCCGAAGTCGTGACGTTGCCGCGCCAGTCGCGCGCCACGGCGATCAACGAGTGCGCGCCGTTCGCCACGTCGGCCGAGTTCCACTGCACGCCATAAGGCGCGGAGGTGTCTTCGACCCCGAGCAGCGCGCCGTCGAGCCTGAACTGCACGCCATGGATGCCGACGTTGTCCACTGCGGTTGCGGACGAGACAGTAATGGTGCCGCTCACCGTCGCACCGGCCAGTGGTGCCGTAACCGATACGGTCGGCGGAATCGTATCCGCGGGCCCAGAGTACGTGAGGGTGAAGACACTGTTTCCCGAGGCGACGTACGAGAACGCGCCGTCGGTGACCGGCACGTCGGCGCCACGTTGCATGTTCTCGGAACTGGTCGTGCGATAGGACTCGAAGGACGGCACGACCGGCAGATTCGAGAGGCGCCCGGCAAATGTGACGTTGCTGCTGCCCGCGTTGCGACCAACAAGCGTCACGCGGCCTGTCACCTGGTGATGGAACGCGTAAATCGTCACGTTGCCGTTCGACTCGGATGCCGCTACGCGCACGCTACCGGCGGGAACGAACTTGAAGAGCTGCGCGAATTCATAGAACGCCTTACGCGCAGTGTAGAGGTGCGTCGCCGTGCTATACGCCAGCAGTGCGGGACCATTGCCCGCATCATTCGGCGGAGTCGTGCCCCGTCCCGCGAGAATCGCGTGGTTGTAGACCGAGTCGTAGCCGTCCCACACCAGGATCGCGGTGGGTCCCTGGTGCATGTGCTCGAGCGCGGCACTCACATTGCTGACCTCCGAGATCCAGAAATTCTTGCCGGGGTAGGCGGAGTTCTTGATCCTCGTGTCAGCCATGCCCGAGTCGCCGTCGTAGTTGTGGAATGCGAAGTGATCGAGCTTCGCCATCACGGCGGGTTCGGCCATCAGTGATTGCGTGTAATTGTCGACGCCGACGTAAATGTTCGCGGTGTCGGGACCGAGCAGACGCAGATCGCCGAGGCCGATCGCGTCGAGCTTCTGTGCGAGCTTGCGCATGACGCGCGCATGCTGCGTGCGGTCCATGCGGATGCCTTCGTAGCCGTCCCAGTCGGACTCATTGTTAGGCGCAAAAATGCCGAACTGGATGTGCCGGTTGTTGCGGGCGTAGTACGCGACCGAGGCGACAGTCTCCACCCACTCCTCTTCCATGGCAGTCGGCAGATCGGGGCCGCCCATCCACGCCGGGCCCCGCCCCATGAAATTGAGCATGAGCAGGCTCGTGACGCCTTTCTGGTTCAGGTAAGCGAGAGTGGCCCAGAGCTCCTCGAACTTCGGACTCGAGTAGATAGTGTTGTAGTACGTCCAGTTGAACGTACTCGGATTGCCGTCGTCGTTCGTTGCTTCCCAATCGGCCTGATCGATGATGACGCGCCAGATCGTCGAGCCGCCATCGTCGGCGAGCTTGTCGATGGCAGGCCGTAGTTCGCCTCCGTCCCAGCTCGCGGAGTTCGCACTGATGCCGAAACCGTCAATGGTCTGGGAGCGCTGGTTGCCGTTGATCGTCAACGACGTGCCACCGCCCCCGGTGTTGTTCACGGTGACGGAGCGCGTCGCGGTCGCGGTTCGACCGCCCGCGTCGCGCGCCGTCGCTGTCAGCTGGTGAGTACCGTTGCTCGTGCCCGTCGTCGTCCAAGAAACGGAGTACGGCGCCGTGAGATCCTCGGCGCCCAGGCTGTTGCCGTCGAGCCTGAACTGCACGCCGACGACACCGACGTTGTCAGATGCGCTGGCGGTGACGCTGATGCTGCCGGACACCGTGGCGCCGCTCGCGGGCGCGGTCAGTGAAACCGTCGGCGCCTGTGAGTCGCCGCTGCTGTTGCTGACGGTCACGGTTCGCGCAGCCGACGTCGTCGTATTTCCGGCCGCATCGCGTGCGATGGCCGTCAGTGAATGGGTGCCGTTGCTGACCGAGAGCGAGTCCCAGGTCCGGCTGTACGTCGCACTCGTGTCCTCGGTGCCGAAATTCACGCCGTCCACTCTGAACTGCACGCCAACAACGCCGACGTTGTCGGTCGCGCTCGCGGTAACGCTGAGGCTGCCGGACACGCTGGCGCCATTGGCGGGCGCGGTCAGCGAAACCGTCGGCGCCTGCGAGTCGCCGCTGCTGTTGCTGACGGTCACGGTTCGTGCAGCCGACGTCCTGGTATTGCCAGCCGCGTCGCGCGCGACGGCCGTCAGTGAATGCGTGCCATTGCTGACCGAGAGCGAGTCCCAGGTCCGGCTGTACGTCGCACTCGTGTCCTCGGTGCCGAAGTTCACCCCGTCCACTTTGAACTGCACGCCAACAACGCCGACGTTGTCAGATGCGTTCGCGGTGACGCTGAGACTGCCGGAGACCGTGGCGCCGTTCGCGGGCGCGGTCAGCGAAACCGACGGCGCCTGCGAGTCGCCACTGCTGTTGCTGACGGTCACGGTGCGCGCAGCCGACGTCGTCGTATTGCCGGCTGCGTCCCGCGCCGTTGCTGTCAACTGGTGACTGCCGTTGTTCGTGCCCGTCGTGGTCCACGAGATGGAATACGGCGCGGTGAGGTCCTCGGCGCCCAAGCTATTGCCGTCGAGCCTGAACTGCACGCCGACGATGCCGACGTTGTCGGAGGCGTCCGCGCTCACCGTGGCCGCCGCGGAGACGGTGGCGCCGTTCGCGGGAGACGTGAGCGACACAACGGGCGCCGTCCCGTCGGCATTGTTGACTGTGACCACGGCTGGCGCGGAAGTGGCGCTGTTGCCGGCCAGGTCGCGGGCCACGGCGGTGAGCTGATGGCTCCCGGGCGCTGCCGTCGTCGTATTCCACTGCACGGAGTACGGCGAGGTGGTGTCTTCGGCCCCGAGGTTGGTGCCGTCCACTTTGAACTGCACGCCGACGACGCCGACATTGTCGGCAGCGTTGGCGCTCACAGGCGTCGTTCCCGAAACTGTCGCGCCATTGGCCGGCGCGGTCAGCGACACTGTAGGCGCCTGGACATCGCCACTGGTGACGGTGACCGTTACGGCGGCGGACGTTGTCGTGTTGCCCACCGAGTCGCGAGCCACCGCGGTGATCTGATGGCTTCCGTTGCCTGCTCCGCTGGTGTTCCATTGAATCGAGAAGGGCGAAGTCGCGTCTTCTGCGCCGACGTTGGCTCCATCCACTCGGAACTGGACGCCGGCGACGCCGACGTTGTCGGCCGCATTGGCGCTCAACGTCGCTGTGCCCGAGAGCGTCGCGCCGTTCGACGGTGCGGTCAGCGAAACAGTCGGGGCCGCCGTGTCCGGTGCGCCGCTGATCGGAGTCACCATGTCCGCCTGAATTTCGGATTGCAAGAGCGCGCGGTTGTACACCCGCACCTCGTCGATCTGACCCTGAAAGAATTCTCCCCAGATCGTGTTGCCGCCGATCCGCAGCGGCAGAGAAGTGGTTTGAATGTTGCCGGCGACCGCGGTGCTCCGCGTTTGTACGCCATTGACGTAGAACACGAGCGCCGCCCCGTTGAACGTCACTGCGATGTGCGAGTAGACGTTGAGTGGCAGGTTGCTTGTGCCGTCGGCGAAGCGCGAAACGTTGGCGACGCGAATCCATCCCGACGACCTGGCGCCATGATCGGAATCTGCGGCGTACAGTGAGTATGCGAGCTCGCCCGGGACCTCCTTCAGCACGATGGTGCGGTACGAGCTGTTGGCAGTCGGTCGAACCCACGCCTCCAGAGTCATCCCCGCTGTGAGGTCGAGGGTATTGCTGTCCGCGACGTCGATGCGGTCGTTGGTTCCATCGAAGCTCGCGGCCGCGCCGAATTTTGCCGTAGTGGACCATGCGGTTCCGCTGACCAAAGTCCCGTTGTTGCCGTTGCCGGACCTGTCCGTTACGGTTGGCCCTGCTCCTTCGTCGAATGAATACGCCGCGACCAGTCCCGAAGCCTGCGCGGAGGCGACGGATGCCGAAAGTGCCGCAGCCATCGTCAAAACGATGGTGAACACGATGGGGGTTCTACGAAGGGGAAGGACTTGAGTATTCATATGTTCCGGAGACCCCAAGGCCGGCAACGCCGACACGGGGGTCGATGATGAAAAATGTTCGTGCGCGCACAGACAGTCCCAACGCAAAGCGTTGCGTCAGTTCCACATAGGTTTAAGAGACCAATCTCCGGCTGAAGGCCGGTAGGCCAGTTGATGCAAAATGTCCGTGCACCGCTGTCAGCGCCAACCTACTTTCGCTGTCGGCGTTGGCCGTGCGCCACAATACAGTGTGCCCGACAATTGGCAACCGTCGGCCTTCAGCGACAGGGCTAACAAAAAGGCCCCGGGGTGTTTTCTACCGGACCTTCTAACTACCAGCCGGCGGCCGATCCTCGCGACCGCTCACCAGATCCGTACGCGCCGATCGGGTGACAGGTACAACTTGTCCGCAGCTTTCACGTCGAATGCCTGGTACCACGCATCGAGATTGCGAACGGTGTCGGCGCGATACTCATCGGGTGCATGACCATCGGTGATCACCTGCTGGCGCAGCGCGGGTTCGCGCGTCTTGCCGCGCCAGCTCTGTGCAAAGCTCATGAAGAACTGCTGGTCGCCGGTGAAGCCGTCGGCAACCGGCGCCGCCTTGCCCTTGAGGGACAGCTGCCAGGCGTCATAGGCGACCGCGAGCCCCGCCAAGTCGGCAATGTTCTCGCCCAGCACCTGCTGGCCGTTGAGCGCGAGATCCGGAAACGGCCGGTATTGGTCGTATTGCTGCGCCAGTCGCTGGGAAGATTCCTTGAAGTGCGCGAAGTCTTCGGGCGTCCACCAGTTGTGGAGCTTTCCGGTGGCGTCGAACTGAGCGCCCTGGTCGTCGAAGCTGTGGCTGATCTCGTGGCCGATGGTCGCGCCCGTCGCGCCATAGTCCATTACCGCCAGGCGCTTCGGGTCGAAGTACGGCGGCGCGAGGATCGCGGCGGGGAAGTTCATCGCATTCATCACCGGGAGATTCACGGCATTGACGGTTTGCGGCGTCATGACCCACTCGGAGCGGTCAACGGGCTTGCCCAGCTTGGCGAGATTGCGATGCGTCTCGAACAGCTCCGCGCGCAGCGCATTGCCAAGCGCATCCCCTGGGCGGATGTCCAGAGCTGAGTAGTCTATCCAGTGGTCGGGATAGCCCACTCCGATCTTGAGCACGGCGAGTTTTGCCTTCGCCTTCGCCTTTGTCTCAGGCTGCATCCAGTCGAGGTGTTCGATGCGACGTGCGAAGGCGGCGATGAGGTTGTGCACCATGGCCTCGGCACGCGCCTTCTCGGCGGGCGCGAAATAGCGCGCCGCATAGAGCTTGCCGACGGCATCGCCCAGCGCGATGTTGGTGACGGCGATGCCGCGCTTCCACCGATCGCGCGGTTTCGGCGTGCCGGAAAGCGCCTTGCTGTAGAACTCGAAGCGCTCGTCCACGAACGCCTTGGGTAGATAGGGTGACGCGTGTTCGATCAAGCGGACGGTCAGGTAGTCCTTCCAGGTCTCGAGCGGCTGACTCGCAACCAGCGCCGACAAGCCCGTCACCGCGGCGGGTTGCCACACGATGAAGTCGGCCTGCCCCTTGAGTCCCGCGGCTGCGAAATATTCCTGCCAGTCGAGGCCCGGAGCCTTGGCATCGAAGTCCCTGGCGGACCAGTGGTTGTTGGCCTTCACCACGTCGCTCGAGTCGACGCGCGTGCTGTGCACGGTCGCCATGCGCTTTTCCAGCGCGAAGATGCGCGCAGCTTTCGCGTCCGCATCCTTGATGTTAGCCAGGGCAAGCACCTTGGCGAGATGTGGCGTGTACCTGGCGCGAATCGCAGCCGTTGCGGGCGCATCATCCAGGTAATAGTCGCGGTCCGGCATTCCGAGACCGCCCTGCAGCAGGAACGTCGCGTATCGACTCGGGTCGTCGAGGTCCTGCGCCACCCACAGCCCGAGAAGCTTGTCGGTGTAGAGCTCCGTGCTGTTGAGCGCATCGACGTCTGCGCGCAGCTGGCCGCCGAGCACGCGCGACAGCGACGTGCGATCGTGAATCGCCGCGATCTCGCGCAGCTGCGGGGCGAGCGGCTCGAGCCCGAGCTTCTCGATCGACGCCTCGTCCATGAACGCGTTGTAAAAGTCGGCGATTTTCTTCGCGTCGGCCGTCGCGTTCTTGTCTCGCGCCGTCTCCTGGATGATCCCGCGAGTGCGCTGGTCCGCCTGCTCCGACAGCATCGCGCCGTCGCTCATCGAACTGCGATCGGCCGGAATATCGGTTGCCTTGAGCCAGGCACCGTTGACGTACTGGTAGAAGGCATCACCGGGTCGAACACTCGAATCGACCACCGGCAGGTCCCGCCCAGGCGAGTTGGCCGCGCCCGTAAGAAGGGTCAGGGACAAGGCAACCGAAACCAATTTCATGCAGCGTCTCCTGCGGTTCTGCGAATCCCGGGGAGTGTAGCGGGACCCGGATCTACGACCAGCCGCTTACGACAACCCGCCACATCACCGCGACAAAGGGTTGGCAGCGTTGCCCAGATCGAGGAACCCATTGATCGACAGGCGGCCGGTGGCAGGATTGGCATCGGGAACGAAGTCCGCCGCGATGCAACCAGAATGCAGTGAATTGCGGCGGTAGACCAAGAGGCGGTTGAAAATTCCCTCCGAACGCGCGATCTGTTCGAACAGCACCGAGTCGCCGTTGATGTAGCCCTGACCCCAGTTCTCTGGCCGCAATTCTTCTGAATTCAGCGATTCGAGATAGGCTGCGTTGCGCTGCTCGTCGACAAACTCGAACCCGGTCTTGCGATGCCGATAAAAGGCGGTGCCGCCGAGGTTGCGCTTGAACAGATAGTGGATGCATGCAAGTCCACTGCTCGCGAGCGAATCGACGTGTGGAATCCGCTGCGGAACCGTGAGTTGATCGGCGGGCGTCGTTATCAACGAGAACGCGCACAATGAGAAAGAGATCTCACCCGTAAGGTCGAAGTGCTCTGCGATGGCGACTTGCAGCCCTGTCGCGAATACCTCGCGATATTGTTGCGGCGCCGGCGCGCGGATACCGGGGAAATAGCGCGCGTGCTCGGTGAATCTTTGCGCGGTCGCGATTTGCACCAGCGCTTCCGGGTCTGCGATGAAATTTTCGATGACCAGCAGCGGCGCCTGCTCCCGGCCGAACCTGCCCGGGTGTATGCGCATGTCAGGATGCAGTTTCACGGCGTCAAATGTTACGCCGACTCAAGCGAAGTCGACCGCGAGTATTCTCCGGCGATACGAATCGGGTCGGCATTGCGTACCATGGCTCGCTGGTTAAGCTGCGGATCGATGCGACAGGTCGGGTTTCTGCCATGTCGGAGGATACGATGGAGCGACTCACGTACAAGATCGCGGAACCTTCGGATTTCGACGCGATTCATCGACTCAACTATCAGACCTTCGTCGAGGAGATTCCGCAACACCCGCCGAATCCCGAACGAAGGCTCGTCGATCGCTTCCACGGCGAGAACACCTACGTGGTATGCCGCGCCGAAAGTCGCCTCGTCGGAATGGTCTGCGGCCGGTGCGAGCGGCCGTTCTCCCTCGATCTGAAAGTCCCGCAACTGAATGACTCGCTGCCCGCTCATCGCAAGGCAGTGGAGATTCGTCTGCTGTCCGTCGCACCCGCGTATCGCAAGACTTCAGTGTTCCGCGAGCTAACAACCATTCTGGCGGGGCACTTCATGGCGCGGGGCTGCGATCTCGCCGTCATCTCGGGAACGGTGCGCGAATTGAAACTGTATCGGCACCTCGGATTCGAACCCTTCGGCGAGCGGGTCGGCTCCGCCGACGCGTCGTATCAACCGATGTACCTGACGCTCGACGCTTTCCTTCAGGCCGCAGCGTTGCGCCGAAGCGCGGCATAGTCGTGAACGCCAACTTTCTCACCGGGCCGGTGGCATTGAGGCCTGAGGTTCGCGCCGCATTCATCGCGCCGCCGGTTTCCCATCGCGAGTCGGCTTTTCTCGAGACGATGTGTCGAACCCGGGCGGCGCTGAATTCCCTGGTGAACGCGACGCACGTGGCCTTGATGGTGGGCAGCGGCACATTGGCGAACGATGCCGTAGCTGCTCAACTCCGCTGCATCGACGGGTCGGGACTCATCCTCTCGAATGGTGAGTTCGGTGAGCGCCTGGTCGACCACGCGCGGCGCTGGGGACTCCGGTTTGCAGTAGAACAGCAGCCCTGGGGCGAGCCATTCGAGTGGAACAGAGTCCGGCAGCTGGCGCAGCGTTGTCAGCCCGCGTGGATCTGGGCCGTGTTGACGGAAACTTCCACGGGCGTTGCGAACCCCATGGCCGAACTACGCGCGCTGAGCGAAAGCGCGGGCGCGGATTTGTGTCTCGATGCCGTGAGCGCGATCGGCTTGATGCCAGTGGACTTGCGTCGGGTGCGATTTGCGACGGCGGTCAGTGGCAAGGGCCTCGCGGCATTTCCGGGCCTCGCGGCCGTGTTTCATGACGGACGCCTGGCGAGCCCGGCGCAGGTCCCCCGCTACCTGGATCTGGCCGGGTATGAGGCGGCGGAAGGAGTTCCTTTCACTCACTCGTCGAATCTCGTGGCAGCGCTCGAGCGATCGTTGGCGCTGACCTCGTGGCCACAGAAGTTCGAAAGCGTACGGCAGAAGTCGCAAGCCCTGCGCGCGGCGCTGCGACGCCATTCACTGCCGCCGCTGGCGCGGGATGAGGACGCGGCGCCAGGCATCGTCACGCTGGCTGTTCCCGGCACGGCAAGCGCCGCGGACGTGGCACTCGCACTCGCGGACGACGGCATCGACGTCGCGTATCAGAGCCGGTACCTGCACGAGCGAAACTGGCTGCAGATCGCGCTGATGGGAGAAGTCGATGAAACAGCTCTGCGGCTGTTGCCGGGCGCGCTCGCCGGTCACGTCAGGCGCCGTCGACTGATCAGTGCGCGTCCTGCCGCGAAAGGAAGCGCGCGTCCCACCGGACCATCGTGCGCGCTGCAAGAATGATCGCGTCACCCAGCAGCGGCGCGAACAGATACTGACGACGGCCGCCGAACGACCAGGTGAATCCCGCTGCTTCGGCCGTGCGCAGCAGACCCGCAACTTTGGCACTTGGCGCGGCAGCACACGGATTGTGGAGAGCGAGGGTGAGATATACAGCATCGTGCCAATCGATACGAGAGAGGCTCCGCCGGACCCTCAATGCTCGGCGTGCCATTCACAGCTGAGGCGCTAGCACTGCGGCAGCAACGATCCCGGTAGCTAGAGCACGGCCTGCTGACGCAGGTACTGGCCACGCTTCATGGTGATGTAGTCGTCGTGCTTCACTTCGCGCAGTTGGCGCGCGAAGCGCTCCGTGTCGGCGAACCAACGCTCGATGCTCTGCTCGAAGCGCTGCGGAGCCGGGCTGCCGAGAGCATGAAGATAGGCATCGAAGGCCAGGTAGTAGCGCATGGTGTTGCGCTCGAGCGCGCCGCGTATTCCGCGCACCAGGCGCGGCGCGTCGTCTTCATCGCGGATCCACGTGAAGCCCACTTTGTCGCGGCCTCTGGTCGAGAAATAGACACTGGTCGCGCAGCGCGCCACGATGCCCTGCGTATATGAATACTGCATGTGCATGAATGAGCGCCGCTCATCGAGCGCCGTCACCTCCAGCGCGATGAGATAGTTGCCCGTGCCGAGTGGCCCTTCCCTGGAACTGAGCTCCACACGCGTGTAGTTCGCGCTCGACTCCACAACTTTGTAGATGAAATTGATGCGATGTGTGTCGTCGAGCGGCTGGTTGGTCTTCTTGCCGACTGCGGCAGACAGTAGCGGACGTCCATCGCTGCTGCTGGCACGGCAGTACTGCACGTTGAGATGCAGGATCAGTGATTCGCACCAATTCGCAGGCGTAGCGAATGCCGCGGCTACCATCGCAAACGGATAGTCGATGACCGCATAGGCATCGCCGCGCGGCGCGCGCGAGCTGTCGGTGGACTCCAGATACAGCCCGCGCTGAATTGCGCTGTTCTCGAGCTGCGGGCTCAATGCGGCGTAGCGCGCTCGCAAGGCCGCGGAGGGATCTCCCGGCGTATCAGCCAGAACACCCGACACGCACGAGACCCACGCAACGATAGACGCTGCGACTCGCAGGCGAATGGTGAAGGTGTCGTGTCGCAAAGGTTCCGTGCTCGTGCCAACGAATCTGCGCGCATCCGCGCGCGCGGGCTATAGGCGGAATTCGTCTGAACGCTCGAAACACCGGGTCAATCGGCGAGATTCATCAACCGCAGCACGCGCTCGAACCGGGGATCGCTTTTGAACCCATCGAATTCCGGCCGGTTCTGCATGCCTTTGAGGCCGGGATCGCGCAACGCGATCGCCCGATCGAGCCAGGCGAAGGTCTGCTCCCGATCTCCCTGCATGGCATGAATAAAGGCGATCTGTGCGGCACACCGGTCGGGCGTGCGAGATTTGAGCCGTTCCAGCGCGGCAAGACCTTCCGCGGACTGGCCGGCGGAAAAAGCCGCCATCGACACCGAGTAGTCGCGCAAATCCGGCTCGGGGTTCGACCGCGCGAGGCGCAATGCTTCTGCATGATTGCCCGAATACAGTTCCAGCAGGGTTCGGAGCAGCAAGCGGTAATCGGAATAGGGAGATAGTTCCTCGGCGCGCTCGAATGCCTGGCGCGCACCGGGGTAATCGCGCGCGTCGCTCCGCATCTTGCCCAGCCAGTCCCACGCTGTACTGGCCAACGGGTTGCGGGCCACATTGCGCCGCTGGATTTCGAGTGCCTTGGGCACGTTCCCGCTGATCCATAAATAGGTGGCGTAGGCCTGCAACAACTCCTTGTTGTTGGGATCGATGCTCAAGGCGAAATCCAGATCCGACCTGGCTCCGACGTAGTCCCAGTTCCGGTCCATGCGCACGTGGGCACGCGCGACATAGGCTTCAACCAAGCGCGGAGCCAGCGCCATCGCCCGCTCGGCCTCGGCGAGCGCCAGGTCGTACGGAGCAGTCGTCATGGTCATCGATCCGATATCCGCGGCCGCGAGCGCGATTCCCGCGTGGGCAGCCGCGAAAGATGGATCGAGCAGCGCAGCGCGTTCGAATGCGGCCTGCGCATGCTGTTGCCGCTCGAGCGAGATTCCGTCCCGATACTGCCGGCCGAGCAGATACTCCGTGTACGCAGGCACATTGGCGGTGCGCCGATCGGAGGAAAGGGCATGCCCGGCCAGGAGCCGCAACTTGAGCGCCTCGACCACCGCGGCCGCAACGTTTTCCTGGATCTCGAAGATGTCCTGCAATTCGCGATCGTAGGTCTCTGACCAGATCAACGTCCCGTCGAGCGCCCGCACCAGCTGGACCGTGAACTTCAGGCGGTTCCCGGAAGTGCGCACGCTGCCTTCGAGGACATTGGCGACATTCAGCTGGCCTGCGATTTTGGCAACGGGTACTTGCTGGTCGCGGAAGGCGAACGAAGAGGCGCGCGCCGTTACGCGCAGCTCAGGGACCTTGGTCAGCAGATCGATCAGCTCCTCGGCAAGTCCGTCGGATAGATAGCCGTGGTCTTTTTGCTCGCTCAGATCGACGAAGGGCAGTACGGCTATCGTCGCTGCAATGTCATCGGCCGACGCGTTGCCGGAGGACGCCGCGGAATCCGGCACGCGCGTCCAAAGAAGGGATGCCGTCCCGATCAGCGTCGCCAACGCGACTATCGCGCCCGCCACCAGGTAGCGGACGCGAGTCCTTCGAGCGGGTGCGGCTGCGTTTTCAGTGCCGCCCTTGAGTGCCGCCGCGAACGCAGCGGCATCCGGATATCGATCCACCGGCTCGGCGGCCATCGCCTTCGCCAAGATGCCGTGCAGCTCGGCGCTCAACTCTCCGGTGTTGCCAACTTCGGATGCGTGTTGCCCGGGCCGCGCGCCGGTGAGCAGTTCGTGCAACACGGCGCCGAGGGAATAGATATCACTGCGCACATCGACCGCTCTGCCTCGCAACAGCTCCGGGCTTGCGTACTCCGGAGTCAGCGCGCGCCCGTAGATACTCGTCAGCGATCGCGGGCTCGTGTCCGCCTGTAGCAGGCTCGCTACGCCGAAATCCAGCAGGCGCACCTCACCCTCGCCGGTGACCAGGATGTTCGATGGTTTCAGGTCGCGGTGAATGATCCCATGCGCATGAGCCTGGCGAACCGCGTCCAGAACCTGCAGGAACAATTGCACGCGGGCACGGACGTCGAGGCCGCGCGAGTCGCACCAGGCGATCAGCGGCTCACCCGGCACATATTCCATCGCGATGTACGGAATGCCGCTCTCACTGACCCCGGCGTCGTACAACCGCGCGACGCCCGGGCATTCCAGCGTCGCGAGAATTCTGCACTCGCGCGCGAAGCGCTCGACCATTTCGGCCGGCACATGGCGCAGCAGCGGAATCTTCAGAGCGACCTGGCGTTCGAACACGCCATCGGCGCGCCGCGCCAACCATACTTCAGCCATGCCGCCAGCGCCGAGCGGCTGCAGCAGCTCGTACGCACCCAGCCGTTCTCCCACCCGCCGTTCCGTTGCCGCGTCGCCACTCGTGGCGGAGTCCATCGCAGGCAAATGAGCGAAGCTGCGGAGTGCTTCTGCGTCCGATTCCTCCACGAGCAGCGCCTCGCGGAGAGGCTCGACCAGCGGCGCATCTTCGCTCGACAGCGAATTGAGCCAGGCACGGCGTTCCTCCCGCGACAGCGGCAGGGACTGATCCAGCAGCTCGCTCAGTCGCCCCAGCTGTTTTGTAGACAGGCCCATTTGTTTCACGCTGCGCGGTCGCGCTGCAGCAACCTCAAGTCCCTTGCATCGTTGCAAGGAGCATCAAGCGCGCTTTCAGCCAAAGCCGCTGTACGGTTCTCTCGGTGATGTCCAGCGTTTCGGCTATCTCCTGTTCGCTGTAACCACCGAAGTAGCGCATCTGGACCACCTGGGCAAGCCGCGCGTCGACCTGCGCCAGCGACTCCAGCGCATCATGGACCTGTAGGACCACTTCCTCGCCGTCCGGCGTGCCCTCGGAAATCCGCGTCGACAGCGTCAGCGGCCGCCAGCCAGCGCCCCGCTTCTGGGCAGAACGCTCGCGCGCGTTGTTGACGATCACCGAGCGCATGACCTGCGAGGCGTACGCGAAAAACGCGCGCCTGTCTTCGGCGCGCAACTCCCCCGCCTGCACGAAGCGTAGATAGGACTCGTGCACCAGGCTGCGGGTATCCAGCATCGTGCTGCGCCCACCGTCCCGCAGACGTGCCCGCGCGAGCTGCTGCAGGACTGGATAGGCGGCGGCGAACAGCGCATCGCGCGCCTCCGCGCCGCCCGCCTGGGCCTGCTGCAATAGCTGGGTGAGTTCTGCCATTAGGTCAATATTTTAGCGCCCAACATGTCGGGTTTCGCCGGCCGTTCGTGTCTTGATGAGTAAGGCCAAGCGACCGCCGCAGCCGGGTCAATCAATACACATCAGTTGGGAGAAGACCATGAACATCTCGAAGTACCAGAAATCCGGCTACCGCCCCGTTGCGATCCTGTGCGCCGCCCTGGCCGTAGGGCTGGCAGGGCCCGCGAATGCAACCGACCTGGTGGGTCCGGACGTCACGGTGCGCTATGGCGATCTCGCCATGGACACCGAACAGGGTGCATCAACGCTGCTGAAGCGCATCGAGGGGGCCGCGCGCCGCGTGTGTGCACGCCTCGACCGCGGCAGCCTCGTCTCAAGCAATGTGGTGAAAGCCTGCAACCGGGAAGTGACGGCTGACGCCGTCAACAAGGTGAACCATCCCATGCTGCTGGCGGTGCACAAATCGGTACGCGGTGCGACGCCGCCGATCGCCAGCCTGACGAAGTAGCAAGCAGGGTATGCAAGGTGCAAAGGCAAAAGTATGGGAATAGCATCGATCCCGACCAGCTTCATCTCGACGCCTGACTACCGTTGGGCACCGACTAAACCGATCCATATATAAGCGAACCGAGGGAGAAGCCCATGAAGAAGTCAAAATTCTGGAGCGCCGCGTTACTCGTGGCGATCATCGCGAGTGTGTTGCCGCCAGCTGCCGAAGCTACCTATCCACGCTCGAATGCCGAAGTGATCGTCGAATGGAATACGCTCCTGCAACGTTTCAGCAGCGGACAACCGTTTCCACAATTGCGGGGATACGCGATGTTGCACGTGGCAATGGCGGATGCCGTCATCGCCATCGAAGGAAGATACGAACCGTTCCACACACGGGTACGTGCCCCGTCGTATGCCTCCGCGGAAGCGGCGGCGGCGCAGGCCGGACATGACGTCATTTACTTCCTGTTCGTGACCCCCGAAGCGCGCGCGGCCGCGGACGCCGCGTTGCAGGCCCGCCTCGCGACGATTCACCCCGGAGCGCGCTTCGCCGGCGTGCAGGTGGGAAAGAAGGTCGCAGCGGACCTTATCGCGGCGCGCCTGAATGACGGCTACGCGACCGCGAATCCGCAGCCCCCGACGTTGAGCGCTTCGACACTTCCCGGCATCTGGCGTCCCACGCCGAGCGGTCCGTTCCAGTTCTCCAACATGGGAGACGTACAGCCGTTCGGACTGCTGACCCCGACGCAGTTCCTGCCCGCCCCGTTCCCGCAACTCGAAAGTGCGGCCTATGCGGAGGACGTGAATGAGGTCAAGCGCGTCGGCCGCGCGGCCGGGGGTCCGGTCGCACCCGAGCGCACCGACGCACAGACGCGGTTTGCACAATTGTTCGCAGCCTCTCCCGGGACTATCTACTTCAACGCCATGAATCCGATCAGGTTGTGGGCGAACGTGACCCGTGACATGACGCGGCAGCACCGGCTGTCGCTCGTCGGCACGGCCCGAGCGTTCGCGCTGACGATGGTTACTCTTCACGACAGCCTGCAGACGTCCCACCACAGCAAGGAGGTCTATCGGCTATGGCGGCCGGAAACTGCAATCGCGCATGCGGACATCGACGACAACCCTGCGACCGAAGCCGAAGCGGGATGGACGCCGCTCGTCATCACTCCGCCGTACCCGGCTTATGCGAGCAACATGACCTGCCTCGGTGCCGGAGGCGCGCGCATGCTCGCCAATATCCTCGGCAGCGACGCTCAGACGTTCAATGCGGTCTGGTACGCCGCGGACAACTCGGTGGTCTGGTCAGAACCGTACACGAGCCTCTGGAAATTCGGCGACGACGAGGCCAACAGCCGAATCTGGGGCGGAATCCATTTCCGGTTCGACATCGACGGAAGCCAGGTCAGCTGCCCGCAGGTGGCCGACTTCATCTTCGACAACTACATGCAGCGGGTTCGACACTGAGCGCAAACGAGAAGCCCCGGAAGTTTCCTTCCGGGGCTTTTCAGTGTGGCCGATGGTCGAACACCGAAGCCTCTCCCGGTAGCCATGGATCTTGCGTCTGCTTGCGGAAAGTGAGCATGTCTTCCCGAAACTGCTGCAGTTGTTCGCGAAACGCCGGATCACTCACAAGGTTGTGAACCTCGTTCGGGTCCCCGCTCAGCTCATACAGCTCTTCCGGCGCACGATGAAGGAAGCTGTCGAGGGAGCGCACGCCCACGCCCGCGGTGGGCTTGGCCTGGATCGCCTTCCAGGTTGGAGATGACGCAATGTCGCCAGCAATCGGAAATTCGAGCGGCGCTGCCAGGTTGGCGATGTATTTGAACTGGCGTGTGCGCAGCGCGCGCATTGGATAGTACTGGGCAATTTCATGGAAGCCGTGCGAAGCAAAAACCCGGTCCCATCCTGCGGGTGCGCTCTGATTGATGATCGGTAACAACGATCGCCCCGGAAGCTTGCCGTTTGCGGGACTCTTGGCATCGGCCCAGTCCAGGATCGTTGGAGTGACGTCGATCCAGCTCACCATGGCTTCATTCCGTATGCCCCGGCGTGTCTGCAGCGGTGAAGAAATGATCAGCGGGAGATGAATGCCCTCGTCATACAGCGTGGTCTTTGCGCCGGGAAATGCACGACCGTTGTCGCTCAGGTAGATCACGAGCGTGTCGCTGTCGTGTTGCGTGTCATGCAGCGCCTTGAGAAGGAGGCCAACGCCACTGTCCAATCGACTCACAGACTCGTAGTAGTCGGCGAGGTCACGCCGCACCTCGCGCAGATCGGGCAGGTGCGCGGGCACGATGACTTTCGCAGGATCGTAGGTGTGCCGCTCGATGCCTGGCCACTCCCGGGTGTTGCCAAAGTTCTGCGCGGCGCGATGCGGATCGCTGAATCCAACGACCAGGAAGAATGGTTTGTCGCGGCTCTCGGCAATGAACTTGCGGGCCTCGCCCGCCATGAACGCCACGTCGCGATTGCCCGGAAGCTCCGGCGCGAGCTCCTCATCAAACGGCAGGGCACTATCGGGCAGGATGTGTTTCTTGCCGACCAGAGCCGTGCGGTAGCCCGCGTCCTTCAGTAGCCGCGGCAATGTGCGCACCGATGGCAGCAGGTGCTGGTTGTGAACATCGTGCGCCAATCCATACATGCCGTTCGAGTGCGAATAGAGGCCGGTGTAGATCACCGATCGGCTCGGGCTACATGAAGAGACGGTCGCGAATGCCTGCGTAAACAGTGTCCCGCGTGCGGCCAGTCCGTCCAGCACTGGAGTCTTCAGCACCGGATTGCCGTAAACCCCAAGATCGAGACCCTGATCGTCGGCGATGATCAGCAGCACGTTCCGGGAAGCGTTTGCGGCTGACGCAAGGCAGCAGAAAATAACCAGATAGAAGATTCGGATGAGCGGCTTCGAAGTATTCATGGCGTCGGCTTCTTCAGCAGCTCGGGCGGAAACTCTGCGGCTTTGGCGCGATCGGAACGTCGCAGACGCTGGACTTCCCCCGCATCGCGCGAAAGAGGCATCGTCGACCCATCCGTCGATTCGAGAATGTCGAAGAGTTGTCGATTCATTTTCTCCACGATGCCCTCGTGTCCCGGAGCGAAGATCAGATTGTTGGCCTCCAGCGGATCCGCTTGCAGATCGTAGAGCTCATCGATGTCCCAGATCCCGTGGTAGCGAATGTACTTATAGCGATCGCCGCGCATGGCATGCGTCGTCGGGGTCTGCGGAAAGTTTCGTTCCCAGTAGTACTCGTACAGCAATGAATCGCGCCACGCGATGCGCTCGCCTCGCGCCAGTGGCAAAACGCTGCGACCCTGCATGTGCGTCGGCGCCTGCAGGCCGGCCGCCTCCAGCAGGCTCGGCGCGACATCGATGTTCGCAACCACCTCGTTGACGGTGGTCCCGGCTTTGAAGAGCTCAGGGCAGTGCATCATCATCGGCACGCGCATCGATTCCTCGTATGCCGTGCGCTTGTCGATCAATCCATGTTCGCCGAACGCGAAACCGTTATCGCCCATGTAGAGCACGAGCGTGGATTCGAGCAGCCCGCGACGTTGCAGGTGCTCGAGCAACGCAGTGATGCTTTCGTCCACCGCGAGCAGCGTTTCGCAGTAGCGCTTGTAGTAGTCGCCGATCTCGAGCGTTCTGTGATACGGGAAGTCGACACCATGCCAGCTGTTGCGCTGGTTCCGAACCCACATCGGGCGCAGCGACTCTTTGCCGGGCGCAGGATTCCAGGTTGCAGGCTTGTCGAAGCGCTCGTGCGAGTAGCGCCCCTTGTGTCGCTCGGCCGGAATGAAATCCGCATGCACCGCCTTGTGCGAGACACACAGGTAGAAAGGCTTGTCGGCCGGACGTTGCTCGAGCCAGCGCAGCGCGTAGTCCGTGAGCTCATCGGTGATGTAGCCCTTCTGCGGCACCCGCAGGCCATTCACATTGAGCCCGGACTTGCTGGGAAGATAAGTACCCTGTCCGGGGAAACTCACCCAATGATCGAAGCCGCGTTGGGGCGAATCGCCTTCCGTCTCGCCTTTGACGTCGCCGCCCATGTGCCACTTGCCGATGAACGCGGTTTGATAGCCCGCGCGCTGCAGGTACTGCGGGAAGAACACCAGATCCGGGCGGATGGGATGATTGTTGTCGACCACGCGATGCTGGTGTGCGTACAAGCCGGTCAGGATCGAGGCACGCGAAGGCGAACACAGGGCGGTGGTGACGAAGGCATTCTTGAAATGCACCCCGTCGCGAGCGAGCCGATCGAGCGCAGGTGTGTGCGGGTAACCGCGCTTGCTCATGAAGCTCATCGCGTCATAGCGATGATCATCGGTGAGCACGAACAAAATGTTGCGCGGCTGCGCGCCCGGCCGAGCGGTCAGCGCATTCACTGCGCTCGCCGCTGCGGATCCCGCACGCGCCGACCAGGAGAGCAGATGCAACGGCAGTCCTGCGCTCAGCGAGCACAGAAGAAAGCTCCGCCGGTCGGAGTGTGAATCGCTCATGGTGGGCGCAAGGATGCGCCATCCGGTGCGATCGCGCATCTGGCGGCCCCATACAATGCCCGCATGGACATTCCAGATGACGACCTGCGTGCGTGCGTACGAGTACTGCGAGCGATCGAAGCGGATCGCTCGCACCTCACGCGCCTGACGCAGGAACAGCGTCGCGAGCTGCTCACCCTCGCCGGCCTGGTCGCGAAACCCGAGCGCCACGATCTCGTCAGAATGGCCAAGGCCTTTAGACGCGCCGAACGGGAAGCCGCGAAGGAGCACGACCGCAAGGCCATCGAGCAGGCCGGGCTGCGCGTGCAGCGCCGCGCAGCTGTCTTTGCGCCGTTGTGGCTGGAACCGCCGAAGCCGGAAGATCTCGACGACCGGCCCCGCCTCCATCAGGAGCGCGATTGCTACGTCTGCAAGCAACCCTATTCAAAGGTGCATCGCTACTACGATTCCATGTGCGAGCCATGTGGCGATTTCAACTACGCCAAGCGCGAGCAGACCGCGGACTTGAGTGGCCACTACGCGCTCGTCACGGGTGCGCGGGTGAAGATCGGTTTTCAGGCTTCGCTCAAACTTCTACGCGCCGGGGCGCATGTCATCGTCACGACGCGCTTCCCCGTCGATGCCGCCGACCGCTATTCGCGGGAGCCCGATGCCTCCTCCTACCAGGAGCGGCTGCAGATCCACGGGCTCGACCTGCGCCACACACCGAGCGTGGAACTGTTCACGCGATTTCTCGCCGAACGTCTGCCGCGCCTCGATTGCATTCTCAACAACGCCTGCCAGACGGTGCGTCGGCCGGCGGGTTTCTTTCAACACTTGCTCACGCGGGAAGCGGAGTCGATCGGCGCGCTTCCAGCGGAGTTGAAAAGCATCCTTGCGGGTCATGACGAGTTGCGCCGGATGCTCGAAGGTTCGCGAGCGCAAACTCCTGGCGCGCTGACTGCGACTGAACGCAGCCAGGGCGAGGGGCTCGTGCACAGCGCAGCACTCTCTCAACGACGCTACCTGGACGAGGACTACCGCGGCGGCGAGGCGCTCTTTCCCGCCAATCGCTTCGACGAGGACCTTCAGCAAGTCGATCTACGGGAGTTGAACAGCTGGCGTCTGCGTATGCATGAAGTCGAAACGCCCGAACTTCTGGAAGTGCAATTGGTGAACGCCATTGCGCCGTACATCCTCAACGCGCGCCTGAAGCCGCTCATGGTGCGCACGCTTGGGCTTCACAAGCACATCGTCAACGTCAGCGCGATCGAGGGGCAGTTCTATCGCGCCACGAAGACCGACAAGCACGCGCACACCAACATGGCGAAAGCGGCGCTGAACATGATGACCCGCACGAGCGCGCCCGACTTCGTGAAGGATGGCATCCACATGAACGCAGTGGACACCGGATGGATCACCGACGAGGATCCCGCCGTCCACGCGGCGCGCAAGGCTGAAGCAGGCTTCTCTCCGCCCCTCGACATCATCGACGGCGCGGCGCGGATCGTGGACCCGATCTTCGCCGGGCGCCTCACCGGCGCGCATGTGTGGGGACAGTTCCTCAAGGACTACAAGCCGGCGCCGTGGTAACGAGGTGCCGCACCCGTCAAGGCGGATTCACCCGGCATTCAGCACGGCACGCGGAAACTGACGGCATGCCTGGATACATCAAACGTCTGTTCGCAGTTTTGACGGTAGTCGCGCTGACCTCTGGAGCTTCCGCGTCCGATGCGTTGGTCGGACGAGAATCCGACGCCCTGGTTCGTAAGCGCGTCGTCGAGCTGGTCAACGCTGCCCGAGGCCAGAGCAGAAGGTGCGGCAGCGAGCGGTTCGCCGCCGCAGCGCCGCTGAGTCCTTCACGCCAGCTGAACGACGCGGCCGCCGGGCACGCGCGCGACATGGCGCGACGACGGTTTTTCGAACATCGAGGGGCGGATGGCAGTCAGCCCAAGGACCGCGTGCTGCGCGCCGGCTATCAGCCGCGCCTGACGGGCGAGAACATCGCTCTTGGTCCGGAGTCAGCCGAGGAAGTCGTTGCCGGCTGGCTGGCCAGTCCCGGTCATTGCGAGAACATCATGGACGCCAGGTTCCAGGACATCGGCGTGGGCCTGGCAACCGGCCGAAAGCGCGGCCAGATCTACTGGGTGCAGACTTTCGGCGCGCCGCGCTCTTAGCGAAACATGCTGCTGCCGAACAGTCCGATCAGGCCGACGACGATCAGGTAGATCGCGACAATGAAGTTGAGCAGCCGCGGCACGATGAGGATCAGGATGCCCGCAATGAGTGACAAGAGCGGGCCCATCACGACTTGAAGGTTCATGGATGTCTCCGGGGGTGGGAGGCAATGGTCCCATCCGGCCTGACGCTGCTCTGTACGCTGTGGCACGTAGTCGGAGGCTCCGGCCTGGCTGCATTTCCCCTCAGCGCATACCTACGTCCAGCATTCCGGCGGATAGCTAGACGCGCATCCCACGGGATCTGTCGTCAGTAAAACGCCAGCAAGTCACCCGTCCAGGACTTTTTCCCCTGGTACGCGGCGAGCCGGGCTTCCATGGGCACCGTATTCCAGTCAAGGGCCTTCGCCAGGCGAATCGCGCGTTTTTCGAGGCCGGTTGCCTCGTCGAACTCGCCGGCGTTGGCGTGCGCCGCTGCGCGAATCTCCCAGGCGATGGGGTTGAGTTCGTAGACACCCTGGTCCTTGCCGAAGATTTCCAGCGCCCGCTTCGGATTGCGAACCTCCGCATCCGGACTGCTCGCAAGTAGCGCCGAAAGATAGAACGGCGCTTCCGGCCGGTTGGCTTCAACCGCGCGCCCGAGCAACTCGACCGCCTTGCGCACGTTGCCGGCGTTCGATGCGTCGCGCAGATAGTAGTTAGCCAGTTCGAGTTGGGCATCGTAGTCCCCGGCACGCGCGGCCTTGTCGAGCCAGAAAATCCCGTTCGCTTCGTTCGCTTCGAACATGTATGAGTTCAGTTGCTCGCTGCCCACCAGGTATTGCGCGAAAGAGTTGCCGGCCTGCGCCGCCTTGATGAACCAGTCGAGGCGCTCCCCGGACACTGGACCGTCGGCGTTCTGAAGAAGCAATCCATAGACCAGCTGCGAATCCGGATCGCCAGCGACGGCTTTCATCTTGAGCGCGTTCAGATCGTGCTCCACCTTCTTGGGTGTGCGATCGGGCTTCGCCTTGAAAGCGACTTTGAATCGGACCGTGCAGGGCACGGCCTTGCCATTTTCGAATTGCGGGGTGAAGAGATTGTTCATCGACACGAGCATCGCCGCACCATCAAACGGCTGGGCCGGGATCAGTCGAGCTGGTCGTGGATCGTGATCGCGACCGTCGCTGAAGACTCTCGCGTCTATGATTGCAAAACCCGAAATGCCTTTTTCGGCCGCCCCTGGAGGAAAAAACTCATCCGCATTCGCCGGTACCTTCAGCCAGCACCACACCTTTTTCGACGCGTACGGAACTTTCTCCATCCCCAGAATGCTTTTTTTCAGCGCGTCTTTGCCGAATTTGGCGCGCAACTCTTCGGCAGTCTTCCGTGCCGACTCGGTCATGTGAGGATTGATCTGCTCGTAGATACCCTGCGCCGCCTCGCTCGGCCGTTGTTCCAGCGCGAGGGCAGCCCAGGCATAGCCCAGAATATTGTCGCGTTTCACGCCCTCGCCTTGGACGTACATGATGGCGAGCGTTTCCTGCGACCCGGCGTGCCCGAGTTCGGCGAGTTCGCGATAGAGCTCGAACGCCCGCGGAAGGTCCTTCGCCTGAAATGCGGCGTTGGCGGTGTAGAGGTCGGCGTGAGCCAACGAACTCGCGAGCCCCGCCAGGCACATGATAAAGACCTCGAACGCGCGCTATACCTGCATGCTCCCCTCCGGCCGACGCCCCAGTGGCGTCTTTCCGGATAGTACGCGGGTAGATAGCGACGGATTCGCGATCGGGTTTCGCCGCCTGGCGAATGGCGTCCGCAGCCACCGCTCGACGCGTCTATGACGCTGCGCCATACTGCGTCGGCACAGGTGTCGTACATACAATAAGAAAGGACGACTTTTCGTCATGCTTCAGGGATTTGCACGCCTCGGAGCGCTCGCCGCTCTGCTGTCGCTCGCCCTCACGATGCCCGCTCGCGCCGAGGAGTGGCAGCCCATTTCGCCCGAGGATCTGCAGATGAAGGGCGAGCCGAAAGCGCCCAAGGCTGCGGCGATCTTTCTCTATCGCCAGGTCGATCGCGACGATGCGAATTCCACCGAATCCATCTACTCGCGCATCAAGGTCCTGACGGACGAAGGGCGCAAGTACGCGAACGTCGAGATTCCGTACCTTAAGGGCGCCAACACCATTCGTGGGTTGCAAGCGCGCGTCATTCGTCCGGATGACGCGCGCTTGCAACCCACGAATGGTGTTGGCGCCCTTAAG
>DATHJZ010000098.1:0-7329 GCA_035286365.1 Steroidobacteraceae bacterium
AGCTTCACCAAGAGCATCGACGAACACTACGTGCACAAGAAGCAGACCGGCGGTTCGGGCCAGTTCGCCGAAGTGTGGATCAAGTTCGAGCCGCTGCCGCGTGGCACCGGCTTCGAGTTCGTGGACGAAACTACCGGCGGCTCCGTGCCGCGTGAGTTCGTGCCGGCCGTGGAGAAGGGCCTGAAGATCCAGAAGGAAGACGGCGTGCTGGCGCACTTCCCCACCGTGGACTTCCGTGCCTCGCTGCATGACGGCAGCTACCACGACGTCGATTCGAACGCGCTGACGTTCGAAATCGCCGCGAAAGCCTGCTTCCGCGAAGGCATCCGTAAAGCCGCTCCGCAGTTGTTAGAGCCGGTGATGAAGGTTGAGACCGTAACCCCGGGCGATTATCTGGGCGACGTGATCGGCGACATGAACCGCCGCCGTGGCACGATCCTCGATCAGATCGAGCGTGGTGCGAACATTGCGGTGGTGGCGACGGTGCCGCTGTCCGAAATGTTCGGCTACATCGGCCAGCTGCGTTCGATGACCTCGGGCCGCGCGAGCTTCACGATGGAGTTCTCGCACTACGATCCGGTGCCGAAGAACGTTGCTGACGAAGTCATCGCGGAAGTGGCGAAGCGCCGCGCAGCGCTGAACGCGTAACCCGCCGGGGACTGTCCCCAAAGGGGACTGTCCCCTCCAAGTCGATCCAAAGGGCGGGTGAGAAGTCACCCGCCCTTTTTCTTGAAGTGAGCTATTCGATGCCCGTATTCAGAAACCACTCCTACGCCGCATTCCTGTTCGATATGGACGGCACGCTGCTGGACTCATCCGCCGTCGTCGATCGAGTCTGGGGCTCATGGGCAGAACGACACGGGGTCGACGCCGCGACGTTGCTCGCAAAAGTCCATGGCGTGCGATCGGAAGACACGATCCGGCGGTTCGCACCCGCGACTGCGGACGTTGCCAAAGAAAACCAATGGATTCTCGAGGCCGAACTGAAAGACGTTGACGGCGTCGTCGCGATGGACGGAATCCATGCGTTCATCGAGGCGCTCGACCCCGGCAAGTGGGCCATCGTCACGTCCGCACCGCGCGCCTTGGCCGAAGTCCGCCTGCGTGCTGTGAATCTGCCCATCCCGGAAGTAATGATCACCGGCGAAGACGTCCAGCGCGGCAAACCAGACCCGCAGGGATTTTTGCTCGGCGCCCAGCGGCTTGGCGTCAGCATCGGCGAGTGTCTGGTATTCGAGGATTCACCCGCTGGAGTTGCGGCGGCAAAAGCCGCGGGCGCTCAGGTGGCGATCGTTGGCGGTCTGGTTCCGGGGAACGAAGGTAATTTCGTACTCGCTAACTACAGTGCGTAAACCCTGTCCCCCTTGCGCAACCAATCCGTCTGCGCGCGTAGGATTCAGCCCGTACTCATCGGTACGACTCAGCTTCGCCATGAAGCTTGCGGGGTTGCGCGTTAAGCTCGCACCATGGTTACACGCAAAACCGGCAAGATTTTTGTAGGCGTCGGTGGCTGGAACTTCGCGCCGTGGCGCGGCAGTTTCTACCCGAAGGGCCTGACACAGGCGCGAGAGCTTCACTACGCGAGCCGCCAGCTCACGTCCATCGAGATCAACTCGACCTTCTACGGTTTGCAGAAGCCAGCTACGTTCCAGAAATGGCACGACGAGACGCCCGACAGATTCGTGTTCAGCGTCAAGGCGCCGAGGTTCGTGACAAACCGCAAGAACCTCGCGGAGGCCGCCTCGAGCATCGAACGCTTCCTCGAGAGCGGGGTTCTGCGACTGGGCGCCAAGCTCGGTCCGATCAACTGGCAGCTCGCTCCGACCAAGCACTTCGACGCGGAGGAGCTGACTGAATTTCTTGCACTGCTGCCGCGCAAGCTCGAGGGCCGCGCGCTGCGTCACGTGCTGGAAGTGCGCCACGCGAGCTTCGACTGCGAAGAGTTCGTAGCACTGGTGCGCGACCATCAGGTCGCTCTCGTCGAAGCCGGCGATTCGGCCTACCCGCGGATCGGGGCGCGCACCGCACCCTTCAGCTATTTGCGCGTGATGGGCACGAAGGCCAGCGCGCCGAAGGGCTATCCACCCACGGCTCTCGCGCGCTGGCGGGAACGGGTGCAGACCCTGGCACGCGACGGAGAGGTGTTCCTGTACTTCATCAGCGGCGCAAAGGAGCGCAATCCGCAGGCGGCGCGCGCGCTGCTCGCGGCTCTCGATCCGATTTGACCTATTTTGCGAGCGGCCACACCAGCAGGATGAGCGGCGTCCCGACGAGCAGCACTAGCACCGACAACGGCGCACCGAGCCGCGCATAGTCGCCAAACTTGTATCCGCCCGGACCGTACACGAGCAGGTTGCACTGATGCCCGATGGGCGTCAGGAAATCACAGCCGGCGCCGACGGCGACGGCCATGAAGAACGCATCAGGCGAGAAGCCGAGTTGGCCAGCAAAGCTCGACGCGATGGGCGCCATTACCAGCACGGTCGCGGCGTTGTTGAGGAACGGCGTGAGCGCCATCGCTGCGGCCATGATGAGCGCGACTGTGCCCCAGGGCGGCAACGAGTGCGCCACGTTCGCGAGCGCGGTGGCGATCACGTCGGCGCCACCGGTGGTGCGAATGGCCTCACTCACCGGGATCAACGCTCCGATCATCACGAGCAACGGCCATTCGATCGACGTGTACGCCTCGCGCACGGTCAGGGACCCCAGCAGGATGATGGCGAGCCCCGCCGCGAAGAACGCAATGCCGACGGGTAGTTTGCCGGTGGCCGCCAGGATCATCGCCACCGTGAGCACCGCGATCGGCACGAGACCACGGCGAACGGTGCCAAGGTGGATCTGGCGCGGTGCGAGCGGCAGGCAGCCGAGGTCGCGCAGCACATCACTCATTTCGGTCAACGGTCCCTGCAGCACGATGACGTCGCCGGCATACAGCCGGATGTCACGCAGGCGCTCGGTCAGCCGCTCGCCACTACGGCTGACGGCGATCATGTTCACGTTGAAGCGCTCGTGGAGCGCGAGCCGGGCCGCGGTTTTGCCGATGAGCAGCGAGCCCGGACCGATGACCGCTTCGAGCGTGCCTATTTCTGCGTCGGACTTTTCGGCTATGGGTTCACGATCGTCACCCTCGAGCTCGAGCCCCGCCGCCTTCACGGCCGCATCGAGCTCCGCCGGCTCGCCTTCGAGGATCACGCGGTCGTCTTCCCGGAGAACGGTGTCCTGGCTCGCCAGCTTTTGTTCGCCATCGCGAACCACCGCATTCACGGAGACGTCCTTGCTGAGCCTCTTGCGCAAGGCGCGCAGTGTCTCGCCCGCGAAGCTCGACTGCGGGCCCACGCGCCCTTCCGTCACGTAATCCTGGATGTCGATGCCTTCGGCGAGCGAGCTCTCGCCCTTGCGATCCTGCGGCAAAAGTTTGTACGCGAAGGCGAGGAACACGATGCCCAGGATGGCAAGACCCACGCCCACGGGCGCGAAATCGAACATGGAAAATGGCTTGCCCACGAGTTCCTGGCGCAGCTCCGACACGATGATGTTGGGCGAGGTGCCGATGAGCGTCATGAGTCCGCCCAGCAACGAGCCGAACGCCATGGGCATGAGGAAGACCGACGGCGACACCTTGGAACGTTTCGCCATCTGGAATGCGACGGGCAACATCATCGCGAGCGCGCCGATGTTCTTCACGAATGCCGACAGCACCGTCACGACGGTGACCAGCAGGATGAGCTGCGCGCGAACGGAAGAGATGCGCGGCCCCAGCGCCTGCAGCAAGCCCTCCATGAGGCGCGAGCGCGTGACAGCGGCGCTCACGAGCAATGCAGCGCCGATGATTACGATGATGTCGTTGCTGAATCCCGAAAACGCCTGGTCGAACGGCACCACGCCCACGAGAAGGGCGGCGAGCAACGCAAGCCCGGCGACGAGGTCGTAGCGGATGCGTCCCCAAACAAACATCACCATCATTCCGGCGATGACGGCGAACGCCAGGATCTGGTCTTTTGTCATGCGAACACGGTGGCAGTGACGGCGTGCGCCTGATATGGGCTTTGTCCGATATTTCCGGTGGCGGTGGCTGACAAGGATGTTTGCCGGCCGCGTGAATGATGACTCGGTGAGTGGGATTTCCAGTGAAGACGGTGCGGGTGTCGCGGGCGTTCCCGTCACCGTGCTCGTGCATTATTACCGCGCAGAGGTTTCGCGAATGATCAGTTGGCGCGATCGGCTGGATCGCACCACGAACTGGGCCATCGGCGCGCTTGCGGCCATGTTGTCCATCTCCCTCGCCTCCGAAGAAGCGCATCACTCAGTGCTGTTGTTCGCGATGCTGCTGATTCACGTGCTGCTGTTCATCGAAGCGCGGCGTTATCGCTTCTATCATGTCTATCGCACGCGCGTGCGGATCGTCGAGCGCGAATACCTCGCCGTCGTGTTCGCGCCGGGTTCAAGTGGCGGAAACGTCAACTTCGCTTCATTGGGTGAAAACCTGCGGGAGCCGCGATTTACCATCTCGCTGCTGCAGGCGATGTCACGACGTCTCCAACGGAATTACGGCTGGATCTTCCTCTTGGTGCTCCTGGCCTGGCTGGTGAAGACCACTTCCGAGGTGACCGATGAGCGGACGCGCCTGGTCCACACAATGCCCGAATTCCTCGCGAACACGGCGGTCGCCGGAATTCCGGGTGCGGCCGTCATCGTGGGGATCGCCCTCCTTTATGCCTGGCTGCTGTTCGTGATGGTGCACTTCGGCATCGACGACGAGGACATGGGGCCGGGGCAAGTTCACGTTTGAGCTGTCTCGTCTTCCTAGCACACGATGTCAGACCTGCACTGAAGGGCGGATGAGCAATCATCCGCCCTTTTCGTTTTCGACCGATCGAGCGCCGCCTCCGTCGCGTGCATCGGCGCGGGCTCGAACGCTTCGGTAGCCACAACGCCGGTGATCAAGACCGCGTAGGCGGCAATCAGCCCAACCGCGCGATCGCGATACTCACGTCTCAAGAACATGCCTCTACTCCTCCAATTGAGGAAGCCAGCATGAAGGTTCAGCGTGGGAGCGGGCGTGGGAGCCGGAGTGGAATCGGCTAAGATCCGCGGTGCGCAGGAACGGCAACCAAAATTTCAAAAAAACCGCCTGCGTCGCGCCAACGTTTGGGAGGTCGACGTGGAACAGTTCGAATTCGTCTTCGCGCTTCTTTCGGTCATGGTGGGCCTGGGGCTCACGCACATCCTCTCTGCGATGGGCACTGCGATTCACCGCCTGCGCGGCCGTGGAGCTCCGATCAAACTCGATGCCATTTTCCTGCTCTGGGTCGGCGTCATGCTGACCTGGCTCATCTCCGCCTGGTGGGGAGAGTACAAGCTGCAAACCATCGACTTCGTCTGGACGTTTGGCGCCTACCTGTTTTTCATCCTCTACTACATCTCGCTGTTTCTCGTGATCGTGATTCTGGTTCCTTCGCGCCTGGAAAATGTCGCGGACACCTATTTGCACTTCATGAATGGTCGAGCGTGGTTTTTCGGCGCGCTGCTCGTCGCCACGATCCTCGATTTCTTCGACACCATGATGAAAGGCGCCGACTGGGCATTTCGACCCGAATACTTCATTTCGCAAAGCGGCTTGTTCGTGGTCGTCAGCATCGTGGGGTGGATCTTCAAACCTCGATGGGTGCAAATAACCATTGCGGCGGCCGCACTGCTGTCGCAGCTCATATATATCTGGCGGTCATTGAATGTTCTCGGGTCCTTTTGAGGAGGGTTGTTGCTTGATGGTGAGTAGATTTCCGATCGGTGCCCGCTCCTCACCCGTTCTTTGCTTTTTCACGACATCGAGTAAAGCGCGAGCTGAGTCCCAATTCGGCTTTTCACGATGGCGCCGCCTGGCGAACGCGCGCAAGCTGCTCGGGTGCACATCATTTCCGGGCGCGCTCGCGCCGTCGCCGCCTTGCTCGCCGCCGTCGCGGCATCTTCAACGCAAGCAGCCGAGATCACGGCGCCGCACACCTTCACCTTTTACAGCGGTCGCATTTCCTCGGAAGCGACCTGGCACGACGTACTGCTCAAGCCTTACAGCACCAACTACACCGACTCGTATCTCGTCGCGGCTTCATACACCACCGCTTACCGGGAACACTTCGATGGCGCGCTGCGAATGGAGTACGAGGTCAACGTCGCGTACAACTTTGGCGAGCAGAACCATTGGGAACTCAATGTCGCTCCCTTGACATTGCGGTGGCAGCGCTTCCCGTGGAATAACCTGCTGCACACGACGGTGGCGTTCGGTCTCGGGCTTTCCTACGCATTCGAGTATCCCGAAGTTGAACGCCGGCTCGAGAACGATACGCAGCAGTTGCTGCTGTTCTGGGAGCTGGAGTTGACCGCGGGCCCGCGCGAAGGACCTTGGTCAGCCGTGGTTCGCCTTCATCATCGCTCGCCAGGATGGGGCATCATGGGCGTTGCCGACGGCGGCATGAACGCGCCGTCACTCGGATTCCGCTACGAGTTTTGATGGGCGGGTGATTTCTCACCCGCGATTTTCTTCCCTTTCCCCACCCGGCACCTCACTTCTTCGCCAGCTCTCCGCCGCCGGCGGGTTCCGGCCCTTGCTGGGCTTCCATCCACTTTCGAATGCGCCTTGCATCGGCGGTTCGCGTCAGCTTGCCGAACGAGTTCAGGAACACCATGTCGACGACGCGATCGTCCAGGATCGCCTGCATCACGAGGCACTGGCCGGCATCGTTGGTGTAGCCCGTCTTCTGCACGAGGATCGTCCAATCAGGCTTGCCGATCAGCAGATTCGTATTTCGATACTGGAACACGCTCTTCCTGCTGACGCGCACTTCGTGACTAGTCAGCGTCGAGAACTCGCGGATCTCCTGCTGGCGCGCGGCGGCGTTGATCAACTTCACCAGGTCCCGCGCAGTGGACACGTTGCGGCTCGAAAGCCCGGAAGGATCGTCGAAGTGCGTCTGCGTCATGCCGAGCACCTTGGCCTTCATGTTCATCGTCTTGACGAACGCGGGCATGCCGCCTGGGTAGTTGTTCGCGAGGGTGCGCGCGGCGAGATTCTCGGAGGCCATCAGCGCGAGGCGCAGCAGATCGCCGCGCGTCAGTTTGGCGCCGTTGGGCAAATGCGAGAAGGCCCCTTTGCCCTTCCAGCGATCTTGGGCCGTGATCTTGATGACCTCATCGAGCGGTTGCTGGCCGTCGAGCACGACGAGCGCCGTCATGAGTTTGGTGACCGACGCAATGGGCCCGACGACCCCGGCGTCGCGCGCGTAGATCACCTCGCCGCTCTTCGCGTCCACCACCAGTGCGGAGGCGGAACGCACC
>DATHJZ010000099.1:0-7175 GCA_035286365.1 Steroidobacteraceae bacterium
GATCGAGATCGATCGCCAGCGTCGTCTCGTCGAATCCCGTCACGCCGCAGTGCACGCACGCTTCGCGACGCTGACTCCGCGTGAACGGCAGGTGATGGCGTTAGTGACCGCCGGCAGGCTGAACAAGCAGGTGGGCGCCGAACTTGGGGTGTGCGAGATCACGGTGAAGGCGCACCGCGGGTCCGTGATGCGGAAGATGGGTGCGCGCTCGCTGGCGGAGCTGGTGCGCATGGCCGATGTCGTCGGCGAAGCGCTGGCATTAGCCCCTAGAAATGGCAGCTCAACCCAAGCTCGAAACGGCGCATCCGGGCATCCCCATAACGGCTGTAAGCAGGACCAAGGGTGAATCCGTAGTGCTCGCGCGGCGGAGCCTTGTCCAATACGTTGATGATTCCGAGATCGAGGGTGAAGCTATCTACCGGTCCGAGGTTCCGCACCGGAAGTCGCAAGCTGCCGTACAGGTCCAGGTACGACTGCGATGGAATTCGCGCGGAGCCCTGGAGCAGTACGCGCTCCTCGTCCGGCAGGCCAAAAGGCTCATGGTCGAAGATGAGGGTGCTACCGAAATACTGCAGGTTCGCACCGACCGTCAGTTGATTCTTCGACCAGTCGAACCCGCCGTTCGCGCGTCGCTTCAGCGGGCCGTTCAGGTATCCGGCCATGGGAACGTCTTCCAGAAACCGCTGCTTCCGTACGTTGCGCTTGTGGTAGGTCGCGTCGGCGTAGAGTCGAAGCTGGCCGTCCAGAAAGGACAGCGGCCATTCGGCGCGCAGGTCGAACGCATCCACATCCACCGCTCCATCGTTGGATTGGCGCGTGTCGATCGTTTCGACGAGGCCGCCCGTAAACCCGTTTGCCCGGTCCGCATCGGTGAGCGGCGCACGCGTGACCCGGTTGGGCCACTGGTCTTCATTCGCGACGATGTGTTCGAGGGTATTCGCGCGTACGTCACGAGTCCGGCGAATGCGCGAATAGTCGAGCGCGAAAGTGGGCCCATCCAGCCCGCCGGGAGTAACTACGGCCCCGATAAAGAGGGTGCTTGCGCGCGCCATCTCCAGATCCGGGTTGCCGCCATAAAAGTACGTACCCTCGCTTTCCGAACCGATTGGCGCGCCGCCACGTTTCGGATCGGGGCCCGCCGTCAAGTCGGAATCAAACGTACCCGAGAACTCATCGGTGAGGCTGGCGAATGGCGGTGGCTGCCTGCCGGTCGCATAACTGGCCCGCAGCATCAGCCAGCTCGTGGGCGAGACTTTTGCGCCGGCCGTATATGCAGTGCCGGCGAACCGCGTATGGACGATGGGGGAATCGGGAAGGGATGGGCTGGTCGGGAAATCGTCTTCCTGATCGTCTCGACGGATAGCGAGCTGCAACTCGAGCCCGCGAAGCATCGGCACCGCCGCGGATTCGTCGACCAGCCGTGATCGCAGCTCACCGTAGATCGAACGCGTGACTCTGGAACGCGGGTCGCCTCGAAACACGGTGGTGGTGGGCGTCGAGTCGAACCCTGCGGAAACGGTCTCAATGCTTTCGGGCAGGCGTTCTGACCGTCGCTCGGCCAGCAGAGTCAACGTGGTCGGGCCGGCGCGCGTGCTGAATACCGGCCCCGCCAATCGCAGTGATTGCGTTCGGAATTGGGTCTTGAATTCCCCGTCCTCCCTGAACCGCAGGACGTCCGTCAAGAGCAGGCGGTGGAACGCATCCCAGTCGCCCAGGGGATTCGTTTCCAGGTCGGACTCATCGCCGAACAATATGAAGGAGACCCCCAACGGTGCAGTGTCATCGGCAGCCGAACTGAAGAAGCGTAGCTCGCCCCAAGTTGCCTCCGCGGTTCCACGCCAACCGAGCGGCAGCCCGCCCTCGATGCCTGCTGTGTAGCGTGCGTTGTCGACCTGCTTGCGCAGTCCGGTTTCCAGGCCATCTATGGGATATGCCACGTTGACGTATTCATTGAATGGGTTCGCTGGCGACTCGGGCGCCATGAATGCCGCGCCGCTGTAGGTCAAAATGCGCGATGAGCCCAGCTGGCCGAATGATCCGCCCCGGGAGCGAAGCTTCACGGCGTCGGCATAGGCTTCCCATCCCGACTCGAAGCGATGCCGGAAATTCGCGAACAGGGCATCCGATTGTGGATTCGCACCGAGATCGCTCCTGGCCTCGCTTACCGGAACGCTCAAGTCGAGCTCACCCGCGTGTTGTTGGAGAGCAGCGGCCAGCGCCGCGGCATCTCCCGAGAAACCGATCGGCAGGTGAGTCAAATTGGACCCGAGGGCGCCACCGCCGAATTCCGGCTTGAAAGTGAGATTGGGATTCAGGATGAGTTCCCCGGTGTCCGGATCGAAGCCAATGACGCCGCGGACCGTGATCCCGGTGCCATTCGGAAACTGCGTGGGAATGTAGTCAGGCGCAAACTCATTGGTCCGGCGGCGGTCGCGAGCAGCGAATCCCCGGTCCTCGACGAGAATGGTGTCCAATTCCTGGTGGGAGGCGGACAACATGAAATCCGTCGCGCCCTCGTTGAATGAGTGGCCGAATCTCACCTCCATACCGCGAAGACGCGAGTCGCCGCGCGAGCTGATCCCCTGGGTGGTGTGAAATTCGAGGCCATCGACGTCGCGATCGAGGACGACATTCACGACTCCGCCGAGCGCGCCGAAACCATGGATGCCTCCGGCCGTGCCGGTGAGTATTTCAATGCGCTCGATGGCGTGCAGCGGGATGGCGTTGAGATCGGCCTGCCTGAAACCGACAGCCCACTCGGGGATCGAAGGCATACGTCGCCCGTCGACGAGAACGATCGTGTCGAGCGCGCCCATCCCCCGAAGATCGATGGAAGACCTGATGTCCGCGCTCTGTGACGCGACGGACGGAATGATCGTCGTGTTGGACGTGACGCGGCTCGAAATGAACTGATCGATGTTGTCGCGATGCGCTCGAACGATTTCTTCCTGCGTCGCGACAACGTACGGCTGCACGTCTTCCTCGGATCGCCGGATGTCCGCGTTCTGGGTGCGCCGCCCTACGACGAGGATCTCCGCGACCGCGGCGTCCTGCTGCGCCAGCGGCGGCGTAGTGCGACGCTCGATGATCCACGCGCCGGAGCTCGCTCTCCGGAGCGTCAGTTCGGTCTCGGACAGCAGTTGCTGGAGCGCAGCTTCGGTCGTGAGCGTTCCGACGACCGCGGGCGAACGAAATTCGCGCACCACATTGCCGTCGTACAGTAGTTCGATGCCGGTCTGGCTCTCGAGGGCTTTCAAACCAGCGAACAACGGTCCATCGCTGATGCTGACCGGAAACTCGAGCGCGTCGGCACGCGCGAGACTGGGCAGAATCAGCGCCCATGCGGATAAGACGGCCACGACGGTTCGTCCGAACATCGACGCCTCCCCGTGACGTCTCGCACCTGTTAGGACTGCAAACGATACCTCAGCGCGACAACGGCGGCGACGATTCGGGACGGCCCGCAATGGGTTGCGGCTGCATCGACCGCAAGTTTGCTCAATACTGGGGCTTGCCGGTCAACACCATCGTGTCATTGGTGCGGCGAAACAATTCTGTTGCGATGAGTGGCGGTTCAGAGGAGAAGGAGTCAAAGATGAGCCAGCACCAAGCTTTCCGCCTGGTTGAGCCTGTGGGTCGCACGGATCATGTGCGAGGACCCGAACACGCGCCGGTGACGATCGTCGAGTACGGCGATTTCGAATGTCCGCATTGCAAGCAGGCGGCGGGCGCCGTGAAACTGCTGCTCGCCCGGTTCGAAGAACGCGTCCGTTTCGTGTTCCGGCATTTCCCGCTCGAGGAAGTCCACCCGCACGCGCTGCGTGCCGCCGAAGTGGCGGAATGCGCCAGCGGGCAGGGCAAGTTCTGGCAGATGCACGATCTGTTATTCGAAAAGCAGAACCATCTCAAGCTGGCCCAGCTTCGCGAGTATGCGCAGTCGCTGGATCTCGACATGGCGCGTTTCATCGCGGAACTCGATGACGAGATCTATCTACAACGCGTGCGCGAGCATCAGCAGAGCGGTCTTGCGAGCGGCGTGCGTGCAACACCGGCGTTTTTCATCAACGGGCGGATTCTGGACGTCTCGTACGGTCTTGCCGTCCTGGCAGAAGCCGTAGAAGCGGAGCTCCGATCGAGCCGGTAGCCCGCGCGGTCGCTAGGTGCGCGACTCCAGTTCCTCGGCAAAGATCTCTGCATCCCGCCAATCGCCATCGAAGCGCCGGCCGTTGATGAAAAACGCCGGTGTACCGTTGACGCCGCTGCGAACGCCGCTCATGAAGTCGCCGCGCACGCGCTGGTTCGGTGCGCCGCCCGCACGCGTTGCTTCGAGCGCTGCGCGATCGAGCTCGAGTGCTTTCGCATAGCGTTCCAGATCCTTGGCACCGAGCGCATTCTGATGCTCGTACAACATGTCGTGCATCTCCCAGAACTTGCCTTGCGACGCGGCGGCTTCGGCGAGCTCGGCGGCGGCGGTGGCATGCGGATGCGCCTCGGCGAGCGGGAAATTGCGGAACACGAATCGCAGGCGGTCACCAAGCCTCGCCTGGATGCGCTTGACGATCGGATACGCCATGCCGCAGTACGGACACTCATAGTCACCGTATTCGACCAGCGTGATCGGCGCATCGTCGCGCCCCTGGACGTGGTCATTCGGTCCGACCGCCGGCTTCAATTCGCTGTGATTGCCGCTCATGTCTTGTCCTTTTGCAACGATTCCAGCGCCTCGAGAATTCCGTCCGCCCCAGGATTGACGTCGATCGGCGATAGATAGCTCCAGCGAATGACGCCCGCGGCGTCGATCACGAAGAGCGCACGCTCGGACGTGCCGTCCTGTTCGCGGTAGGCGCCATAGCGGCGCGCCAGCGCGCCCTTGGGCTCGAAATCCGCCAGCAATCGGAAGCGCAGCCGGCGGTTCTCGGCGAATGCGGCATGGCACCACCGGCTATCTACCGAAACACCGAGCATTTCCGCGCCGAGATTCTGGAATACGGGCAGTACTTCGTTATAGAGCGCCATCTGGTCGCCGCAGACCGGACTCCAGTCCGCGGGATAGAACGCGAGCACGACGGGTTTCCCGCGCAGCTCGGCAAGCGTGACCGTGGCGCCGTGGGTGTCGGCGAGTGCGAAAGCCGGTGCGGCCGCACCGGACTGCAGTAATGGCGGCATGTGTCCTCCGGACGAGAGTGGTTATGAAGCCAGAGGCTCCGTCAAGTGCGCAAGTAGTGGATAGCGGAAATATTCCGGATTACGGATTGAGACGTCCAGCAGGCGGCGACCCAATAGCGCTGTCGGGATGTACGCTCGATGACAGTCAAGCAATTTCGTGGTTTTCTAACTACCAATCCCTCGAAAGAGGTAGATGAATTCCCTCGCATGGTCCAGGGATTGCAGGCGGCCAGGTGATACCTTGCACGCGGTCGCCAACCGGTGACGTAACCCAAGGAAAGTAAATGCAATCGTCCAATCTCGCCGCGCGCATGGAAGTCGCGGTTTCCGACCTGCCCAATCATGCGCGTCCGGCGCTGCAGGTCATCACGAACCAAGGGCCGCTGCTGTTGCGCAGAAGCCTTCCGCGCGCATCGTTCGACACGCGCAGGATCGTGATTCGCGATCAGGGATACCGAACGTTCCGAGTCTTCTGATCAAGTAATCCGCCGAGCACCGCCTTCGATCGCATCTGCGACGAAGCGCGGTAGCTTCAGGCCAACCCCTTCTCGCGCAACTCTTCCTTGAAATACGCGTAGAAGATCGGTGCGGCAATCAGTCCCGTGATGCCGAATGCCGCTTCCATCACCAGCATCGCAATCAGAATTTCCCAGGCCCGCGCATTGATGTGCGAGCCGATGATGCGCGCGTTGAGGAAGTACTCCAGCTTGTGAACGACGACGAGATAGACCAGCGAGGCGGCCGCCACCGGCAAGCCCTGGCTCAGGCACACGACGACGATGGCGGTGTTCGAGATGAGATTGCCGATGATGGGCAGCAGACCCACGATGAAAGTGAGCGTCACCAGGATCTTCACCAGCGGCAGGTCGACGCCGAACAGGCGCAGCACCACATCGAGATACAACCACGTAAAGAAGGTATTGATCAGCGAGATCCAGAACTGTGCAAACACCACGCGCTGGAACGCGGTGGCGAGGCGCGCGGCGTGACGCGCGATCTGCTCGGTGAGCGGGCGCCGCTCGTGAGGGTTGGCCGCCTTCTGCATGGAGAGCAGCGCACCGATGATCATGCCCATCAGCACGTGGACCACTGAGCGTCCGATGCCGCGACCGGCGAGCTGCAGCGATCCGGCATTCGATCGCAGCCATTCGGCGAGTGTGCGTTGCAGGGTTTCGCCGTCCTCTGGCACGTAGGCTTGCAAGCCCGCGGGGAGAATGGCGCGCGCATCTTCGATGATCTGCGCCATTTTCTGCATGAGCAACGGAACGCTCTCACCACTATTGCGCAGCAAGGTCGCGATGCCGATTCCAATACCGATGAGCGCGGCAATCACGGCGGACGCAATCAGCGTGACGGCCAGCACGCGCGGCCCGTCACGACCGAGGGCGCGCAACCGCAACCAGGGAGTGAGTACATCGACCAGTTTGAAAACCAGCAGGCCCGCGAGCAACCCTGAAAGCAGGTGCAGCTTGATGATGAGGCCGAGCGCCAGCGCGACCAGTAGCCAGACCGCGATGTCTGTGCGGGTGACCGGGCGGGGAACCGCGGGGTTGATGGAATCCAACGCGGTCCCCTTGATGTCAGGCGGTTTTCTTCACGGGTCCGCGCTCGAGCACGTTCTTCATGCGCTCGATGCACTTCTCGAGCGTGCCCATGCTGGTGGCGAACGAGGCGCGGAAATGTCCCGGCGCGCCGAAGCCGGAGCCCGGCACGACCGCAACACCGGCGTCATTGATGAGCATTTCGGCGAAGGCGTTGTCGTCCTTGCAACCGAACGCCATCATCGCGCCGCTGCAATCGGCCCAGGCGTAGAACGCGCCGCTCGCCGGCAACGCCACGATGCCGGGCAGTCGGTTCAACGCGGCGATGAACCAGTCGTGGCGTTTCTTGAACTCGGTGTTCATGTCTTCGACGCACTTCTGATCGCCGTTCAACGCGACCACCGCAGCTTTTTGCGTAATGGACGAGGCATTGCTCGTGCTCTGGCCCTGGATTGTGGACATGGCGTT
>DATHJZ010000100.1:0-10754 GCA_035286365.1 Steroidobacteraceae bacterium
GTGCGCGGCGACTTGAAGGCGGTGTGGACCGCGATCCTGACGGACGCCGAGGCGCGCACGGCACCGGCGGCGTCGGATACGCTGAATGGCAAGCTGCGCGAGCCCGTGGTGCGCTTCGTGCAATGGGCGCGCACGGTCGGCCTCACGTCCACCAACGGCGCCTACGAAATCTACGATCTGTCGGGCAGCGACCAGTTCCTCGGGCAGTCGCCGCTGCGCTCGCCCTCGGTGTTCAATTTCTTCCGCCCGGGGTACGTGCCGCCCAATACGGAGATCGCCACGGCAGACAAGCAGGCGCCGGAATTCCAGCTGCTGAACGAAACCACCACCGCGGGCTACGTCAACTTCATGCAGTGGGTGACGCGCGTCGGGTACAGCGATTTCAAACCCAGCTACGTCTATCTACTGACCATCGCGCACGATGCGGCGGCGGTGGTGGCTTGGCTCAACCTGCGGTTCACCGCCAATCAGCTTTCGGCCGACACGCTGACGACGGTGCGCGCGGTGATCAACGCGTTCAACGTGACGGCGGCCACGCCCGAGAACACCAAGCTCGACATGCTGGCCACCGCGTGTTTTCTCATCCTGGCCGCGCCCGAATACCTGGTGCAGAAATGAAACGCAACGACCTCTGGACCCGGCGCGTCGTCCTCAAGCGTGGCCTGCAACTGGGCGCGATGGGCGTCGCGGCGCCGCTGGCGATCAATCTGGCCGCGATGGGCGAAGCGGCGGCGTTCGACAACACCGACTACAAGGCGCTGGTCTGCATTTTCCTGTACGGCGGCAATGACTACGCCAACACCGTCGTGCCGTACGATCTGACTAACTACAACCTGTACAGCGCGATCCGCGGCGGCGGGGCGGGCCAGACGGCCGGCGGCATCGCGCTGGCGCGCGCCGCGCTGGCTGCGACGGCACTGACGCCCGCGGGCGGCCAGGTGCTGACCGACAACCTGCAGTACGCCTTGGCGCCGCAGCTGGCGGGACTCAAGACGCTGTTTGATGCCGGCAGGCTGGCGGTGCAGCTCAACGTGGGCCCGCTGATCAAGCCGACCACGCTCGCGCAGTACCTGAGCACGAATCGCGTGACGAATCCGCTGCCGCCGAAACTGTTCTCGCACAACGACCAGCAGTCGGTGTGGCAGTCGAACAGCACCGAAGGTTCGACGGTCGGCTGGGGCGGGCGGCTCGGCGACATCGCATTGTCGAGCAATGGCAGCAATGCGTTGCTGACGTGCATTTCCGCGTCGGGCAATGCGGTGTTCGTCGCGGGACGCGAGGCGCTGCAGTATCAGACCAGCCCAGTCGGTGCGATCAAGATCAACGCGTTGAATGGCCCGCTGCGTGATGCGCTCACCAGCATCATCACGCGCACCAGTTCGCACGTGCTCGAGAACGAATACCAGATCGTCACGCGGCGTTCGATGGAGATGGAGGGCGTGGTGAATGGCGCGCTCGCCGGCGTGAACCCGACGACACCGTTCGCGGCCAGCAATCCCCTTGCGAGCCAGATGAAGATCGTCGCGCGGCTGATCGGCGCACGCGGTGCGCTCGGGACGCGGCGGCAGGTGTTTTTCGTGTCGCTGGGCGGGTTCGACAATCACAACCTGCTCATGCAGGACCATCCCAACCTGCTACAACGCATCAACGACGCGATGAGCGCGTTTTACGCCGCGACCGTCGAGCTCGGCGTGGCTGATCGGGTGACGACGTTCACCGCGTCGGACTTCGGCCGCACGCTGAGCTCGAACGCGGATGGCTCGGATCACGGCTGGGGCAGCCATCACTTCGTGATGGGCGGCGCGGTCAATGGTGGGCGGTTCTACGGCACTGCGCCGCATGTGTCGATCCAGAGCACCGATCAGGTGGGGCAGGGGCGATTGCTGCCGAGCACGTCGGTGGATGAGTTCGCCGCGACGCTGGCGCGCTGGTTTGGTTGCGCACCGTCGGAGCTGCCGGGGATTTTGCCGAACGTCGGCAACTTCTCGAACACCAACCTCGGGTTTGTCTAACTGGGGTATTCCCCGTTCGCCAGGACGACGAGGAATGCCCCATTAACGTTCGGGCCACTTCCACGGTGGCTGGTCGAGCATCCCCTGGCCCTCGATCGCGGTCTCACCGAGATCTTTCGTGAGCGTGATCGCATTGCAGTGCCTCGATTCCTTGAGCGCGGCGATCATGCGCGCAGCATGCGACACCACCCACACCTGTGTGCGCGTCGATGCTTTGTCGATCAACCGCGCGAGCGCCGGCAGCAGATCCGGGTGCAGGCTGGTTTCCGGTTCGTTGAGGATCATGAGCGACGGCGGGCGCGGCGTGAGTAACGCGGCAACCCATAGTAGATAGCGCAATGTTCCATCTGACAGCTCGCTCGCAGTCAGCGGCCGCAGCAGGCCATGCTGCGTGAACAGCACGGTGAACTGACCGCTGCCGTGCTGGATGTCGACCGTTGCGCCGGGAAATGCATCCTGCACCGCCGCATCGAGCGCCGGCCGGTCACCAATTTCGCGAATCGTCTGCAGCGCCGCGCCCAGATCGCGTCCATCGTGCGCGAGCACCGGTGTCCGCGTCCCGATCTGCGGATGCCGTGCCGGCGCATCCGCATCGGCGCGAAAGTGATCGTAGAACCGCCACGACCGCACCTCCTCGCGCAGCGCCAGTAGTTCGGGTGCACGCTCCGGATCCGACATCACCGACAGCATGCTTTCGAACGTCGGCAGATCCCGGCCAATCGCATCCCATTCCCCATCCGGGCGGCGCAGGCGCACGAGCGCTCCGCGCCGGTCGGCTAGCAAGGTGGACGGACGCAGATGCGGCGCGCCCCACACGCACTCGCGCTTGATCTCCGGATCCTGGCCGAACGCACTCAGCGACAACGGAACTGGCAGGCCGAGATCGATCGCATAGCCGACCAGCTCGCCCTGAAACCCGAGCCGCAGATGCACCGGCTCCTTGCGCGGTCCGCCCTGCACCGGGATGGTGCCTTTCCTCATGCCGCGAGAAATCGTTTCCGGCCCGGCCCACAGTGTCGACGACAATCCACCTTCACGCGCCAGCGAACTCACGATGCCGCCCTGCGCGGCTTCCGCCAGCAGTCGCAACGCGCGATACAGGTTGGACTTTCCGCTGCCATTCGCGCCTGTGATCAGATTCAGCTGACCCAACGGCATGACCAACGAACGAATCGAGCGGTAATTCGCGACTGCCAGGGTGGAGAGTGCCGACATCGGACAAGCGTATCCCGGTAGCGGCGCATTCGGCTATCCTCGGTGCCTCTCGAAGGGGGAGTCATCATGCGTTTGAACCGTCTTGCGGCCCTCGGCCGCGGAATTTTCGTCACGTGCGTCCTCGGATTCTCCGGCGCGGCCAGCGCCTCCGAACAACCGCCCACTCTATCTATCGGCTCGGCCATGCCGGCGTTCTCGCTGCCCGGCATCGACGGCAAGACCTACACCGACCAGTCGTTCAAGGACGCGAAGCTCCTGGTGCTGTTGTTCACCTGCGCGCACTGCCCGACGGCGCAGGCCTACCAGGAACGCATCAAGAAGCTGGTGACGGATTACAAGGCGAAGGGCGTCACGCTCGTCGCGATCAATCCGAACCACGCGGATGCAGTGCGCCTCGACGAGATGGCCTACACCGATCTCGGCGACACCTTCGACGATATGAAGGAACGCGCGAAGGACCAGAAATTCAACTTCGTCTGGCTCGATGACGGCCCGAAGCAGGAGGTCTCGCACAAGTATGGTCCGGTCGCGACGCCGCACGTGTTCATCTTCGATAAGAACCGCAAGCTGCGCTTTGAAGGCCGCATCGACGATTCCGAGCGCGAATCCACCGCCACCAAGCACGAGACCCGCGACGCGCTCGAAGCGCTGCTGGCCGGCAAACAGCCGGCGGTTGCCACGACCAAGGTGTTCGGCTGCTCGGTCAAATGGGCGGACAAGGTGCCGGACTACGCTAACTACAGGAAGAAGTGGGCGGCGGAACCCGTGACGCTCGAGAAAGCGGACGCGGCCGTGCTCAAGGCGATCCGCGAGAACAAGGGCTCCGGCAAGATTCGCTTCATCAATGTCTGGGCGACCTGGTGCGGGCCGTGCATCACCGAGTTCGACGAACTGGTCGAGCACAACGTACGCTTCCGCATTCGCGGCTTCGAGATGGTGACGATCGCCGCGGAGTTCCCCGACCAGGAAGCCAAGGTGCGCGATTTCCTCACGCAGAAGCACGCGTCGATGAAGAACTACATCTACGCCAGCAGCAACAATGACGAGATGAGCGAGGCTGTCGATCCCGCCTGGAAAGGTCCGCTGCCGTACACGATCATCGTCGACGAGAAGGGCAACGTGATCTATCGCGAAATGGGCTCGATCAATTTCCTCAAGATGCGGCGCGCCATCGTGCCGGCGCTCAATCGGCTGACACCTTGGCAGGGCCTGAGCCCGATCGATCCCAACGCCCCGCCGAAAGGTACGAACTAGTAAATGGGGTCAGGCCCCAAAGCGGCTTTTGGGGCCTGACCCCATTTCTGTAAGAAACGCGCTGCCCGTTCGTCTTCTGTCTGAACCAGACAGGAGGCGAATGTGTGCGTATCCCCATACTCGAAGCCGCTGCCGTGAATACCACGGACAGCGATGACATCGCCGCGCTCGCGCGGACTTACGGACCCAACGTGTTTCGCGCCGCGTGGCGCATCCTCGGCAGCCGTGCCGCGGCCGAGGACGCGCAGCAGCAGCTGTTCCTCAAGCTGATCGAATCGCCGCCGCAGCGCGTGGATTCCTGGCCGGCGTATCTCACGGCCGCCGCCACCCGGCTCGCGATCGATCACCTGCGCCGCCAGCGACACTGGCGGTTGTTGGCCCCCCTGTGGAAATCCGAGCCTGCGGAAGACTCGCCGGACGAGGACGCCGAACGCCAGCAAGCCAGCCGCTTCATGCGTGCGGCGCTGGCGCGGATCAATCCCCGCGATGCGTCGTGCTTCGTCATGCGACACCTGCACGGCCTCGCACCCGCCGCGATCGGTACGGCGCTCGGCATTTCGGAAAACCACGTCAGTGTCAGTGTGCATCGCGCGCGCAAGGCGCTCGAAGCGATGCAGGCAAAGGAGCAAATCTGATGAACACGCTCGATCAAATTGTCGAATCGTTCGCCGCCTCGGAAATCGACGATGAGTCGGTGCGCGCAGCGCAGCGCAAGCTCGAAGACGTCATCGCGCGCCGCATGGCCGAAAAGCAGCCACGCGTGAAGAGCGTGCGGAAGGCCGGCTGGTTGGCGGCCGCGGCATCGGCCGTCGTCGCGGTGCTCGGGCTTCTGTGGCTGCCGCTCAATCCCACGCCGGCATTTGCCGCGGTCCAGGAGCACTTCCGCGACTTTCAGACGATGCGGTTCGTCATCGACCAGCGCATGGCCGGGCAACCCACGTTCCAGACGCGCGTGCAAGCCACCCGCAGCGGCAACCTGCGCACCGAGGTGGGCGACGATGTGAGCGTCATCGTCAACTCCGCCGAGCAGCGCGTGCTGACGCTGATTCACCCCTCGCGCATGGCCATCGTGTCGCCGCTCGCGCATGCGGTGGAAGAGGACGACGCCATGAAATGGCTGAAGGACATCCGCGAGTTCCAGGGCGTGGCGACTCGGCTGCCGAAGCCGCGGGTGATCGACGGGCAGGAGGCGTTCGGCTGGCAGCTCAAGACTGCCGGCATCGACATGGTGCTGTGGGCGACGGTGGAAGGACTGCCGCTGCAGATGACCATGAATCCCGCGGCGCAGCTGCAACTCGACTTCCACTTCGAGTTCGATGTACCGCTCGCGCCTGAATCCTTCAGCACGGAAGTGCCTGCCGGTTACCAGGTCGGGACGGACGAGGATTGATTCGTCGGCAGTGCCGGGGCGGTCATTGACCACCCCGGCACCGGCGCGTGTAATACGCGCGGGACACCCATGAAAAACGCAACGCTCTCGCTACTAGCCGTGACGGCGGTGTTCGCCGGCACGTCCATCTACCTGGCCGTCGAGCTCGGCAAGACGCGCGATGCGCTGGCGGCGGAAACGTCGGCCCGCGCGGCGCTGGAAATGCGCGCCCGCCAACCTGAAACGCAAACCTTTCGTGAGGTGACTGCGGCGCAGGCGGTGAGGCAACCGGCGCCGACGCTGGGCTCTGCGCCGCCGCCATCGCTTCCGGACGCAGCGCCGACCGCCAACCGCCCCGCGGGTTTCAAGAACGACGAGCGTGCGACCAACGACCCCAAATCCGCTGCGATGCAGCGCCAGCGCCGCCTCATGCAGGAAGCGCAGCTGCGCCAGAGGTATGCCGACATGCCAGGCGAGCTCGGTCTCGACAAGGCACAGGCCAACAAACTGTTCGACCTGCTCGCGGACAGCCAGGTGGCGGCCGACAACGGCAGGCGCACGTACGCAGATGATCCCATCGGCAGCCGCTCGCTGGCAGATGCAGCCCGCCAGGAACGCGATGCCTCGATCACCGCCTTGTTAGGACCCGACAAGGCAGCCGAATTCCTGACGTTCGAGAAAAGCATCGGTGCCCGCATGCAGGTCGGGCGCATCGACGCGCAAATGACTGCGGCGGACATCCCGCTGCGCGACGATCAGCGCAAGGCGATGATCGTCGAGATCGCCGCCGAGCAGGTCGAGCGGCCGGCGCCGGAGCGCGATCCCACGGGCAGCGACGCCGACTATCAAAACCGCTTTCTCGACTGGCAGGCCGAGTATTCCAAGCGTGTGCAGGCGCGGGTCGAGCCGCTGCTGACCGCCGACCAGCTCGCGCGGTATCGCGAGGCGGTGCAAGTGCAGGATGCGCGGCGTGCGCAGCAGCGGGCGCGCGCCGAGCAACGGCGCAACGCACAGCAGCAACCCTGATCCATGCAGACGCTGGGCCTCATATCGCTGGTGGTGGCGGATTACGACGCTGCGCTGGCGTTCTATGTCGGCAAGCTCGGCTTCACCCTCGTCGAAGACAGCTTCGTGCCGGAGCAGAACAAGCGCTGGGTGGTGATCGAACCCCCGGGCGCCGCGGGGCAGGGCGCCAAACTACTGCTGGCACGCGGCACGAACCCGGAGCAGATTTCCCGTATCGGCGACCAGACTGGTGGCCGTGTATTCCTGTTCCTTTACACCGACGATTTCTGGCGCGATTTCAACGACTACCAGGCCAAGGGCGTGGAGTTCCATCGCCCGCCCAGCGAAGCGCCGTACGGAACCGTGGCGGTGTTCAAGGATCTGTACGGCACTTTGTGGGACCTGGTGCAGCTCAAGGCCTAGCTACGGGACGGGCGATCATTTCGCCGCGGTACCCACCTTGATCAGCGCCGCATCGAGCGCAGTGGCGAACTTCTCCGGCTGATCGAACATCACGAAGTGGCGCGACGGGGAAACGGACACGACGTCCAGCTGCTGCACGCCGGTGAGCAGCATGCGGTAGTAGCCCGTCTTGCCGTCCTCGTTGATGCCCATGGCCGCGAAGTCCGGCGCATTGAAGGGCGAGATCTCGACGACCGGGACCTTGATGTCGACGAGCCGCGGACGCAGGTCGAGCTCGATCAACTGCGCGGCGAAATCAGCGACGGCCCCAGTGTCGCTGCGGCTCGACTGCTCGGCCAGCCGATCCGCAGTCGCGGGATCGATGGATCCGATCTGCTTCAGATAGCCGTGCTGGCCGGCGACAAACTGTTCACGCGTCTGACCGCCGAATTGCGCACGCGTATGCTCTGCCATCGGTTTGCGGTCGCCCGTCTGCGCTTCAGTGCCGGGAAATACCGGCAATCCATCGACGGCGATGACACCCGCGATGAGATCGGAATGCTCCGCCGCGAACTTGAGCGACAGCGTGCCCCCCAAGCTGTGGCCCACGAGCACCGGGCGCGCGAGCTGTTTCGATTCGATCAGCTTCCGGATATCACCGACGAGCGTGTCGAGCGTGGCGCCGGCTACCGGCGCGCGGCCGTCGAAGCCGGGCAGTGTCAGTAGATAGAGCGTGTGATCCTTCTGCAGCCGCTGCGCGGTATCCGTCCACACCCAAGTGCCGCTGGCAAGCCCAGGGATGAGAATGACTGCCGGGCCCTTTTTGCCCTGCTGCTCGACCTGCAATGCGCCGACCTCGTAGGTGGCGGATTTCGACAACGCCGGCGCAGCCAGCGAGAGCGCGAGCAGGGCGCCCGCGAAAAACTTGAGCTTCATGACTATTTCTCCGTTGAAAAGATTTTTTCGATGGATTTGCCGAACAGCTTCGCGATGGCGAAGGCGAGCGGCAGGCTGGGGTCGTATTTGCCGGTCTCGATGGCGTTCACGGTCTGGCGCGACACCTCGAGCTGGTCGGCGAGTTCGCCCTGGCTCCAGCCGCGCTCCGTGCGCAATTCGCGCACCAGATTTTTCATCGCTTGACCACACAGCGCAGGCACTCGAACCCGCCCCAGACGAAGCCCATCACGGGCCACACCCAGAACATGCTCAGGCGCGGAAAGCCGGCGCCCTCGAGAAACCCGTATGTCAGCGACAGGCCGGCCGTGACCGCCGCGGCGATTGCGAGACTTTCGAGCGTGCGAAGACGGATGAACTCATCCATGCGCCGGAACTGGCGTGCGATCGCCCAGATCGCGAGGGCGATTGGAATCATCGGCGTGAGCAGCAACGCGGTGCGCAGGGCGCCCTCCGGCATTGGCTTCGCGATCGACAGGGCGCCGAACAACACAAGGATGTAAATCGCCATGGAAGCGCCGAGTTCCAGCAGGTATTTTCGGCGCGCGTCGCGTTCGAGCATCAACTTCTCCTGTTCGCATCTCTGTAAAGGATGCTTGACAGGCTAAACGTGCGCCGGAAGCTTGTCAAGCTTCCTTTACAACCTATTCGATGCGCTGATTAATGCTCATTTTCGCGAGGATTTCCTGCGCGGCCGCGGATTCGGCGGTGCATTCTGCGGGCACCGCTTCGCAGAATTTCACCCACGGCAGCCGGCTCTCGATGCCGTATTGCTTCACCAGCGTGACGTCCTCGGGATGATCCAGCGAGCCGATGGACACGTAGATGCGCGCGGTGGGCAGGTCGTACTTGAACGACAACGGGGTGCCGCATTTTTCGCAGAATGCGCGCTTCGCAAGATTGGAACTGGCAAAGAATGCGGGCGAACCGCGAGTCCAGGCGAAGTTGTCAGGCGCTCCGCCGGCCAGTGCCGCGAACACGCCGCCCGAAGCGCGCTGACACATGCGGCAGTGACAGACATGCGCATTTTCGAGCGGCGTATAGAACGCGTAGCGCACCGCGCCGCACTGGCATCCGCCGGTTGCCAGAGCCTTCCGGTCAATCGCGCTCACTGGAAAGTATTGCAGTCCTGGACGCTGCCCGTGCCGTAGCCCTTGCGGAACCACTGCTGACGCGCGGCGCCCGAACCGTGCGTGAAGGATTCCTGGTTTACGTGGCCCTGCACGCGCTTCTGGATGGTGTCGTCGCCCACCGCTGACGCCGCGTTCAACGCATCGTCGATATCGCCGGCCTCGACGAGCTGGCTCGCGCTTTCGGCGTGATTTGCCCAGATGCCGGCGAAGCAATCCGCCTGCAGCTCCAGCTTCACGGACAACGCGTTGGCGTCCCCTTCGGAAGAGCTCTGCTGCGCGGCGTGCACCTTCTCGGCGGTACCTAACAAGTTCTGCACGTGATGGCCGACCTCGTGCGCGATGACATAGGCCTTGGCGAAATCGCCCTGCGCCGCGAAGTCTGTTTCGAGCTGGCGGAAGAATGCGAGATCGATGTACACCTTGTGATCGACGGGGCAGTAGAAAGGCCCCGCGGCCGAGGTGGCCGACCCGCAGCCGGTGTTGATGCCGTCGTCGAACAGCGCGACGTACGGCTGTTCGTACTCGCGACCGGCCTGGGCAAAGATGGGCGTCCAGGTTTCCTCGGTGTCGCCGAGCACGTGCGCGACGAACTGGCCGCGTTCATCGGCGGGCGCACCTGCTTCCACGGGCGCTTCGGCCTGGGGCTGGGCACCGCCTTCGCCCAGCAGGCCCATGATGAGCCGCGGGTCGACGCCCGCGAAATACGCGATGGCGAGAACTACCAATCCACCGATGCCGAATTTCATCCCGCCACCACCACCACCCCCGGTGTTTTTGCCGCGGTAGTCCTGGACGTTCTGACTTTCCTTGCTGTTGCGCCAGCGCATGCCGGAGATGTTAGCACCGCGGCGCTAAGATACGCGCCTCGTGAAATCCGGTTTGCCCATCGATGAAGTCCTACCCGCGCTGCGTACCGCGCTCGCGCAGGGCCGCAACGCCGTGCTCGAGGCGCCGCCCGGCGCCGGCAAGAGCACCATAGTTCCGATTGCACTGCTCGATGAACCATGGTTGCGCGGCGGCAAGATCGTGATGCTCGAGCCGCGCCGGCTCGCGACGCGTGCGGTCGCGACGCGCATGGCGAGCCTGCTGGGCGAGGTGCCCGGCGAAACCGTCGGCTACCGCATGCGGCAGGAGACCAGGGTTTCGAGACGCACGCGCATCGAAGTCGTGACCGAGGGCGTGTTCACCCGCATGTTGCAAAGCGACGCGGCGCTCGAGGGCGTGGCCGCAGTGGTGTTCGACGAGTTCCATGAGCGCAGCCTGCACACCGATAGCGGCCTCGCGTTCGCGCTCGATTCGCAGGAGAACCTCGCGCCCGGCTTGAGACTGGTGGCGATGTCGGCCACGCTCGACGGCGCCGGGCTCGCCAGGTTGTTAGGCGATGCGCCGTTGATCTCCGCCACGGGCCGC